>NZ_LZJD01000116.1:0-44878 GCF_001666875.1 Mycobacterium sp. E802 | reverse complement strand
TGTGAAGGGGTTGTTGGTAGATCTGAATGTAATCCATACTCGAGAACCTCCCAACTACCCCTTCACAGCCCTTCACAAATTCGGCGTCATGCCTGTTCATCGGTAGTTTCCTCAAAATCGCCATCGGTGTGGAACCGAACGCCCAACCAGGCGGTGAACTGCTTGCTCAAAGGCCTCCCCGTGGACCCTGGAACGAGCTTGCTCGGTGGCCTCGACAGGTGCCCTGATCTGGTCCGGCGAACGACTTTCTTGGTCACGTCGTGGTCAGCCACCTCACTGTGCTGGGCAAACCTCGCGGTGAAGTTCTGGTCACTCCAGGCGCGGTGACCGCTGGACTTGAGCCAGTCGGTGAAGTCCTCGAACAGTTCGGCGCTGACGACATAGGCATCGGCATCGAACACCAGCCGGTCATCGAGGTAGCGCATGAGCAGATCCGAAGTCCTGCGCCACTTCTCGGTGGTCTCGCGGACACAGTCCGGGTCCTGCGGCATGACTCGGCCACCCCGGTACCAGCGGACCGCTCCAGCGACCAGCCACGCCAGCACGGCCTCGGGCTGGCCATCGTCGCCGTGGCGCAACCGCTCGCGCAGGCTCGGATCTCCGATCCGGTCGAACGCGGTGCGGATCTCGTCACTGCTGCGGCAATACCGGTACGGAAAGTCCAGCAGCGACAACCGCCGCCAGGTGCCCATGTCGGACTCGTCGACCCGGGGCAGGTAGTTGGTCGTCACGAAAGCGGTGTGGCTCGGGCTCCAGTGCACCGTGTCCTTGCCGCAGTACCGGGCGCTCATCCTGCCGGTGCCGTGGAGGTCCTTGAGCCGCTTGACGTTCAGATGGCCCAGTTCGGGGAACTCCTCCATCAGCGCCAGCCGCGCACCCCGCAACGTCATCAATTCGGTGGGGTGGTCACTGGTTCGCGCCAGTAGCACGCGCTCGGGCATCGTGACGGCATAGTCGTCGCCTGCGGCGTGCCGCACGGCGTCCACCACCGTCGTCTTGCCGTTGGCACCGGACCCCTTGAACAACACCAGCCGGTCGTCGGGCGTCGGATGACCGGTCAGACCCTGCCCCAGGCGCACCTGCAGCCAATCCACGGCCTCGGCGTTCGGCAGTGCGGCCAGGGCCTGGCCCCAATCGGCGTGCACCGCACCGGGTACGTAGTCGACGGGGGCCAGCTTGGTCAGCATCAGTGCCGGGTCGTGCGGCAACAAAGTGCCGTCGCGCAGGCTCACCACACCGTTGCCCACATTGAGCAGATCCGGGTGAGCGTCGAACTCCTCGGTCGTTGTGCAGCGCAACTTGGCGATGTAAACGACGTTGCGGATCTTGGCCGCGCTGAACAGGCTCGACAACCGCTTGAGCCGGTCAGCGTCGGCACCGGCCTGGGCTTCGGTGACGTGCATTTGAATCAGAGCCTGGCGCACCACCTCGGCCACCGAGGTCTCGGGGACAGGGGTCCAGCGGCGTCCGTCGAACCACATCCAGCCGAACGGGCCGGTGTAGCGGTGATGCTGCAAGTGCTCGGCGGCAATGCGTGCACCGATGTGGGCGTCCTCCAAGCTCCGGGTGTCGATATACCCTCCGGAGGTATCGTGGCTATCAGTCCTTGGATCGGGCTTACTGGTCGCCTCGGCGTTGTCCTCGCCGGGGCGACCGCTCATTTCGGACATCAGGCATCAACCGCCTTGCCACCGCGCAGGGTCTGGGCCTTCTGCGAGTCCATCCACTCATCGAGGTCTCGGACGTCATACATCACGCGCGCACCGAGGCGATAGCTCGGCGGTGCCAGATCGTGCTCGCGGCGATAGCGCAGCGTGCGCACCGGCAATCCGGTGAGCTTGGCCGCTTCGAAGATGTCGACGGCCCGGGGCGATTCCGAACTCACGAGCGAGTTCCTTCCACTCAACAAACGGGTGTGTGAGTGAGTGGGTGTGGGCGGCGCTCATGTCTGGCCGACCAAGGTCCACAGTACACAGATGGGACGCAATGGGACAGCGCCAAATCGGCTGTGTCGCACCGTTATTCCACTCTGCTATGGGACCTACGGCGTGTCGCTCCGCGTGTCGTCGCTCATGACGCCACCAGTTCGTCGTGATGTTCAGCGCTGCCGCCGGTGCCGGTATGGTCGTCGAGGTCGGTCAGGCCAATATCGGCCAGCCGATCGCAGTCGGCCTGGGTCAGCGGTCCGGCGGCGCTCACGCGGCACCCCGATTCAGTTCGCTCTTGATCACCACAACCACGCGGCACAGTTGCTCTTCGATTGAGCCAGTGCCGTCGTCGATGCGCAGCACCAGCGACCCGTGACTCCGGAGGTAGGCGTCACGCGCCACGTCCTTGATCCCGATGTCGGGCTGCCAGCGGTGCGGGCCGTCAACCTCGACGGCGATCCTGACTGCGGGCCAGGCGTAATCGAGCCGGTACGGACCGACCGGGTGCTGGGTGCGGCCCAGGCATCCCCAGCGGTGCAACCGCCACGTGACGCGGTCCTCCAACGACGTGCCGGTGGGCAGGTTGTGTTGAGTCAGCAGGGCGCGGGTAGCGCGGGTCACTGCGGTGGCGCTCACCGGGCACCGTCCCGCGCGCCGGTGGTGTGCACGCTCTCGTCCACCCAGCGATGTACGTCTACCCAGCGGTACCGAATCGACCTGCCCAGCCGAACGAATTGAGGGCCGCGACCCTCGAAACGCAGCCTGGTCAGCTGGTTCGGCGTGGTCCGCAGATACTCGGCCACCTCCTGAGCCTTGGCCAGGCCGGTACGAGGCGGGCTGTCTGAGGCAATTGCATCTGCCATCGTTGCTGCCTTTCATGTTCCCTGCCATGCAGAATCGCAGGGCATGACACGAAAGCTACGCGCACAAATCGGCACGAAAAAGCATGAAACCACTTGCAGGACAGGTTATTAGATCACCTTCTTTGAGGTCTCTATAACTGCGCTATAGGTTGATAATTTCGATATTGCAGTGCTGAGATGCGCATTTGCCAATGAACCTATTTGCTAGTACGTCTAAGATAACGATTAGGTCACAAGTCACGGCACCACGGCGGCGGCGCGGGCCTTGTCCAGGGCAACGGCAACGGCCTCCAGGTCGTCATCGAACAGATCGGCGTAGAGGTCCAACGTCATCGCCGCCGAGGCGTGCCCAAGCATCCGCTGGACCGCCTTCACGTTCGCACCAGCCGAGACGGCCAGCGACGCGGCAGTGTGGCGCAAGTCGTGCGGGGTGACCCGTGGAATCCCAGAGCCTGCAACGGCCTTCGCAAACCACCCGGACACGGGGTGCGGGCGGCGCAGGTGGTCGCCGTCGCCGAACAACAGGTCTGCCCGCTGCTTGTGCTCGCACTGGCGCGCCAGCAGTGGCACCAGGAACTCAGGCAGCGGCACCGATCGCTGCTTGTGGCTCTTCGGCGTGCCAACGTGCATCTGGCCACCGGCCTGCACGGCGTTCTCGTGGATCAGCACCCGCTTGCGCAGCAGGTCCATGTCTTCCACCTTCAGACCGACCGACTCACCCCAGCGCAGGCCGGTGTAGGCCAGCAGCAACACCAGGGTTCCGTACTCCCCCGCAGCCTCAGCCAGCGCGGCGACCTGCCGGTGGTTCAGATACACGTGCCGCTTGCGCGATGTCTTCGGCAGGGCCAGACCGGCGGCGGGATTGCGGGGCATAAGGTTGTCGCGCACGGCATCAGCCAGGATCTGCGACAGCACATAGTGGGCGCGCTTGATCGTGGCGGGCTTGATCGCCTTGGTCTTGTCGGTGCCCTGCCCCAACTCAGTAAGCCATGCCGATACGGCGGTCGGCTTAATATCGCCGAGGGCGACGTTGCCCCACCGTGGTTGGACCCTCACGCGCCAACAGGTCTCCATCACGGCGTACCCGGACGGCTTGAGGTGACCCTTCTGCCGTTGTAGCCAGGCCTCGCCGAGGGCATCCACGGTCGTGCGAGCGTCGGCGGGGTTGACGTACTCACCCCGCATCTTGGCCACCTCGACCGTGTTGGCGAACCGCTCGGCCTCGCGCTTGGTCTTGAACCCGCGCTTGTCGGTCTGCCGGTTGTCTGGCGTGCGGTAGCGAACCCGGTACCGCTTGCCCTGCTTGGTCTCGTATGCAGCCACGACTGCCATGCCCACACGGTAGCGCGGGATGTGGGCAAAATGTGGGCAGATGGTCCGCGCAAGAGTGCCGGGCAAGAAAAAGGGCGGACCGTCTCCAGTCCGCCCTCAGCCAACAATACCGCTCTGACCAGTTACTTTAGAAGTCCCAGTCCTCGTCTTCGGTGACCACAGCCTTGCCGATGACATACGAGGAACCCGAGCCCGAGAAGAAGTCGTGGTTCTCGTCGGCGTTCGGTGAGAGCGCCGAGAGGATCGCCGGGTTGACGTCGGTCTCGTCCTTGGGGAACAGCGCCTCGTAACCAAGGTTCATCAGGGCCTTGTTGGCGTTGTAGCGCAGGAACTTCTTGACGTCCTCGGTGAGCCCGACCTCGTCGTAGAGGTCCTGGGTGTACTCGACCTCGTTGTCGTAGAGCTCGAACAGCAGCTCGTAGGTGTAATCCTTGAGCTCCGAACGCTTTTCCTCGTCAACCAGGGCCAGGCCACGCTGGTATTTGTAGCCGATGTAGTAGCCGTGCACGGCCTCGTCGCGGATGATCAGCCGGATCATGTCGGCGGTGTTGGTCAGCTTGGCCCGGCTGCTCCAGTACATCGGCAGGTAGAAGCCCGAGTAGAACAGGAAGCTCTCCAGCAGCGTGGAGGCCACTTTGCGCTTGAGCGGCTCGTCACCCTTGTAGTACTGCATGACGATCTCGGCCTTGCGCTGCAGGTTCGGATTTTCCTCCGACCAGCGGAACGCGTCGTCGATCTCGTTCGTGGAGCACAGCGTGGAGAAGATGTTGGAGTAGCTGCGGGCGTGCACCGACTCCATGAAGGCGATGTTGGTGTAGACGGCTTCCTCGTGCGGGGTGAGCGCATCGGGGATCAGGCTGACCGCACCGACCGTGCCCTGGATGGTGTCCAGCAGGGTCAGGCCGGTGAACACCCGCATGGTCAGCTGCTTCTCGTGGTCGGTCAGCGTTCCCCAGGACGGGATGTCGTTGGACACCGGCACCTTCTCCGGCAACCAGAAATTACCGGTGAGCCGGTCCCAGACCTCGGCGTCCTTCTCATCCTGGAGCCGGTTCCAGTTGATCGCTGAGACACGGTCGATCAGCTTCATGCCTTCGCTCACCAGAACCCCATTTCACCAGGTCGTTGTGTTTGCCGGACGGCACCCACGACACTACCCCTGGGGTTACGCACCGGCGGGGACCCCCGCATCTAGTGTTTTCGTGTCGCGTCCGGCATGGAGGAAATCGAACTCCCCCGCATCCAGCTTGCGCGTTGCCAGCCAGTACTGCCAGGTCATGCCGCTCCAGAGGGTGCGGTTGACGCCGTGCGTGTCCATGTACCAACTCCGGCAACCTCCGGTGTTGAACACCGTGCCGGCCAGATCGCGTTGCAGTTCGGCGTTGAACTCGGCCTGGGCGCGTGGGCTCGGGGACAACGCTTGCGCCCCGGCCTTGTCGACCGCGGCGATCGCCTGACCGACGTAGCGGATCTGCGATTCGATCATGAACACCACCGAGTTGTGCCCTAGCGCGGTGTTGGGCCCGAGCAGGAAGAACAGATTGGGCATGCCGGAAACCGCGACACCGCGATGGGCCTGGATGCCCTCCCGGTTCCACCGGTCCACCAGATCCTCGCCGCCGGCGCCTTTGATGTCGACGTAGGTGTAGGAGTCGGTGACGTGGAACCCGGTGGCGAACACCACGACATCCACAGGATGTTCGACGCCGTCGGCGGTGACGATGCCGGTAGGTGTCATGCGGGAGATCGACTCGGTGATCACCTGGGTCTTGGGGTTGGCGATGCCGCGATAGTAGGTGTCGGAGTTGAGGATTCGTTTACATCCGGCGCGGTAGCGCGGGGTGAGCTTGCGGCGCAGCTCCGGGTCTTTGATGCTGCGGTTGATGTTGTAGCGCCCCATCGCCTCGCCGATCTTGAGCAGCCAGGGCTGTTGGGTCATGGCGAAGCCGACGCCTTCGTGGATCCAGTAGATGGCGGCGCGCATCGCAGCGCGGGTGCCGGGCACGAAGCTGAACGCGCGTCGAACCCATTGCGGGAACTTGGTGTTCACTCGCGGCATGACCCATGCCGGGGTGCGCTGGTAGAGGTGCAGCTCGGCGACGTCCTTGACGATCTCGGGCACGATCTGGATGGCGCTGGCGCCGGTGCCGATCACCGCGACGCGCTTGCCGGTCAGGTCGACGCTGTGATCCCACTGTGCGGAGTGGAAGGCCGCGCCGGAAAACTGTTCGCGCCCTTCGATATCCGGAATCAGCGGGATGTGCAGGCCGCCGGCCCCGGAGACCAGGAACTGGGCGACGAACTCCTGGCCGGTGTCGCTGAAGACGTGCCAGCGCAGTTCCTCGTCGTCCCAGTGCGCGCGGTCGACGTGGGTGTTGAACCGGGTGTAGCGGCGCAGCCCGTACTTGGCGGCCACCCCGAGCAGATAATCCTGGATCTCCGGCTGGAACGACCACATGTGGCTCCAGTCGGCCTTCGGCTCGAAGGAAAACGAGTACATGTGCGACGGAATGTCGCAGGCGCAGCCCGGGTAGGTGTTGTCACGCCAGGTGCCGCCGAACTCGTCGGCTTTCTCCAGCATCAAGAAGTCGACGCCTCGGCGCTGCAGTTCGATCGCCATCCCCATGCCGGAGAACCCGCTGCCGATGATCAGCGCGCGGGTGCGGATGGGTTCCTGACCCTGCGGCGAGGGTTGGGCAGCCGTCATAGCTCAGGTCCTTTTCTGGGAACGGCGGTACCGGATAATTCCCAGTTTCCGGACTCCGGTTGCGACTGTCAATGAGAGCGTCAGCTGGCGTGCTGACGGCGCTGAACACCCTCGTGCAGCGGAAGATCGGGGTCGATCCAGATGCCCAACAGTTCACAGGTGCCGTTGATGGATCCGACCATGATCGTGGTCAGGTGGTTGACGAACTCCTCGGCCGGCATCCGGCGCGGGCTGTCCTCGTCGTTGCCCAGCCACCAGTCGGTGGCCGAGGCACACGCGCCGAAGGTGGCGAACGCCGCCAATTCGATCGCGGCGCCGTCCAGCTCCATCTCGCGCAGTTCGTTGGAGAACATGTCGGCCATCGCCAGCGTGATGCCCCGACCTTCGTTGAGCGCACGCATGGTCGATTCGCTCTGTTCGGCGAACCGGCCCTGGATCAAAAACCGCAGCACGTTGGGGTGTTCGTCGACCAGGCGCACATACTGTTCGACGCTGCGCCGGATGACTTCGCGGGCCGGATCGGCGCGCAGATTGATGGCCGGGAAGATCGCCGACCACAGCATGTCGCGCAGCCGCTCACCGATCGCCTGGAACAAATCGGATTTGTCGGCGAAGTGACGGTAGATCTTGGGCTTGGCGGTGCCGGCCTCTTCGGCGATCTCGCGCAGGCTGAGCTCTGGGCCCAGCCGGTCGATCGCCCGGAACGCGGCGTCGACGATCTCCGAGCGCACCTTCTTCCGGTGCTCACGCCAGCGCTCGCTACGGGCATCGACCTTGACGCCCGGGCCATCGCTGGAATGTGATCTCGACGCTCGCCGCACCCGATTACTGTACCCGCCCCGGCGGGGCTGACCTGCCCAGACCGCCGGTCAACACGCGGTTTTGCCGCCTGACCCGGCCGTTCGCCCGGCGAGCTGCCGATGCGGCGCTTCGGTAGTATCGCAGCGACAGTCAACCTATGAGACGAGGCTCATGACGCAGCGATACGACCTGGTCATTGCTGGTGGCGGCCCATCGGGGTCGGCCGCGGCATGGCAGGCCGCGCAGACCGGCGCCAAGGTGTTGGTGCTGGACAAGTCGGAGTTCCCCCGGGACAAGCCCTGCGGGGACGGACTGACCGCCCGCGCGGTGAGCTATCTGCAGAAGATGGGCCTGGCCGACGAGGTCGCCACCTACCACCGGGTGAATCGGGTGACGGTGTTCAGCCCCAGCGCCTGGGAGCTGTCGTTCCCTCGTCGGCCCGGAATGCCCGACCACGGCCACACCGTGAGCCGCACCCACCTGGACACGGTCCTGCTCAAGCACGCCGAGTCCGCGGGTGCCGAGGTGCGCCAAGGCGCCGAGGTCGCCGGACCCGAGTTCGACGCCACCGGGCGCGTGGTGGGCGTGGTGCTCAAGAGCGGTGAAAAGGTGTTCGGCGACGCGGTGATCGCCGCCGACGGCGCCTACTCCCCGATCAAGCGCGCACTCAAGATCGATTCGGAATACAACGGCTATTCGGCGATCGCGATCCGGTCGGAGATGCACGCCAACCGACCGGACTCCGACAGCCTCGACATCTATCTCAAGCTGGTGTTCCAGGGCGATCAGTTGCCGGGTTACGGCTGGGTGTTCCCGATGGGCAACGGGATGTTCAACATCGGCCTGGGCTACGTCAACAGCTACAAGAACTGGCAGTCCATCAATGCCACCCAGTTCCTCGGTGAATTTCTGCGTACCCTTCCGCCGGAGTGGGAATTGCCGCCGATCGAAGAACTCAAGAAGAACAAGAGTGTGCGGGCCTGGCGATTGCCGATGGGCTTCACCGCCTGGCCGCCGTGGCGTCCCGGTGTGCTCTTCACCGGGGACTCGTTGGGCGCGGGCAAGCCGGCCTCGGGTGCGGGCATCTCCAAGGCACTCGAATCCGGCTTGGCCGCCGGTGAATGCGCCATCGCCGCCCTGCAGAACGGCGGCCCCGACGACTTCACCAACTACGCACAGCGGATGGAAGCCGCATGGGGCCGGGAATACCGGCGTGGCCGCTATATGCACAAGTTGATCGGCTATCCGAAACTGGCCGAGGCCGGGGTGAAGCTGATCGACAATGCGGCATTCCGGGACCGGATGCTCAAGGCGCTCTACAAGAAGGCCCAGGGCCCGCAGCACACGGTCAAATAACGTTCGGCGAATGTGCGGCCGCCGCGGAGGACCTCGCGTTCTCGCGGCGGCTTCGCCTTTTGTGGTGTAGCGGCGCCACGTCGAATGCAGTAGACCTGATGGTCGGGTGTCAGAATGTCGGCAGTCGATCGATCGAGGAGACCATGGCAGCATCGGGCCGACGCGTAGGCGCAGAGACGTCGAAAACCAGGGATACGCTTCTCGACTGCGTCGAGAAGATGATGCTCGAAGACGGGTATGCCAGCGTCACCTACCGCGCGTTGGCCACCAAAGCCGGCGTCACACCGAGCCTGGTGCAGTACTACTTTCCAGTTCTGGACGACATCTTCATCGCCGCCATCTCCCGGTACTCGCAACGAAATGTGGAGTACCTGAACAAGATCCTGGCCAAGCGGACCGAGGATCCGCTACGCGCGCTGTGGGAGTACAACTGGGACGAGGCCACGGGCGCGATGATGACCGAGTTCATGGCGCTGGGCAACCACCGCAAATCGATCCAGGCCGAGATCGCCTCGGTGACCGAGAATGCACGCAAGGTCCAGTTGGACGCGCTGATAGCCAAATTCGGCGAAGACGCCCGCCCTTTCGGCAATCTGTCCCTGCCGGCGCTGCAGTTGCTGATCTCGAGCCTGCCCAAGTTCCTCAACCTCGAGAAGGGCATTGGCGTGCAGACCGCACACGCCGAGCTCACCAAGGTTTTCGAGGATTATCTCGACACCATCGAACCCCGCACGACCTCGGCCAAACGGCCATCGTCGCCGAAGCGTCGGACGAAAAAGACCGGTAGCTAGGAACTCCGCGTCGCCCAGAAACCGCTCCACGGCCCTTGACCGCGCCGATTTCCGGGTGCTATACACCCGTATAGGCTGTACATCAGTACAGTGCCGGCCACGGCAGGAAGAGTCCGCGGAATGCCCAAACGTCTGATCTTCACGCTCTTGTTGATGGACGCGATCGGCCATAACTTCCATGGGATCTGGCGCCATCCGGAGGCTCGCAACCGAGAATTCAAGCGCTTCGACCTATGGGTCGAGCTGGCCAAGAAGGCCGAGCAAGCCAAGGTCGACGCGTTCTTCTTCACCGACGTCATGGGCGTTCACGGTGAGTACAACGGTTCGCGTGACGTGATTTTCGAGCAGGCCATGAACGTACCCATCGCCGATTGCACGATGGTGATTCCAGCGATGGCACACGCGACGGACAACCTCGGCTTCCTCTACACGAATTCGGTGATCTCGCATCATCCGTTCGTGTTCGCCCGGGCCGCGTCGACGCTCGACCACTTGACCGGCGGCCGGATCGGCTGGAACATCGTCACCTCCGCCAACGAGAAGGCCTTCCGCAATCTCGGTATGCCGGCCAACCTTTCGCATGAGGAGCGCTACGGCTGGGCCGATGAGTATGTCGACGTCACCTACAAGCTGTGGGAAGGGTCGTGGGATGTCGACGCGATCGTCGACGACCCCGGGCGCGGGGTATACGCCGACCCGTCGAAGGTCCATGACATTCATCACGAGGGCAAGCGGTACAGCGTCGAAGGTTTCAACCTGATGGAGCCCTCCCCGCAGCGCACCCCCCTGCTGGCCCAGGCAGGTGGCTCACCGGCAGGGTTGGAGTTCGCCAGTAAACACGCCGAATTGATGTTCCTCTCGGCGTTCTCCCTAGACACCATCGCCGCACAGGTCAATAGTGTGCGCGAGCTGGCCCGCGCCCGTGGGCGCCGCGACGGCGACATCCTGTTCCTGCAGGGCATGATGTTCGTCATCGGGTCGACCGACGAAGAGGCCTACCGCAAGTGGGGCGAACTCGAAGAATATCGCAGCCCGGAAGCTCAGACAGCCTACTTCTCCAGCCTGAGCGGTACCGACCTGGGCCGCTACGATCCAGCCACACCGCTGGAAGACATCGTCGATGAATTACCCGGCGTCCGTGGGGCTTTCCTCGCTGTGATCAACGCGTGGCCCGAAGGCGTCAAGCCGACGGTGAAGGACTTCCTCACCTCGTTGTCGCTGCCCCAGATGGTCGTCGGTTCACCGGAGACCATCGCGACCCGCCTGATGGAGTACCAGGATGCCGGCGTCGATGGGGTCCAGGTGATGAACGCCCTGATGCCGCAGAGCTACGACGAGTTCTTCGAGCACCTGGTGCCGGTGCTGCAGGACAAGGGACTGATGCAGAAGGAATACCGAACCGGAACGTTGCGAGAAAAGCTCTTCGACGTCCCGGATGCGGGCGTCAATGAACGCCACCCCGCGCACGCTTATCGCGGAATGTTCTGTGATCGATGATGCGGCCAGACTGACATGCAGCTGACATTCGGTCCTGAAATCGAGGATTTCCGAGCACAATTCGTCGCGTTTCTGAATGAACACCTACCCCCGGAGGCCGGTACTGCCGAGCGGATCGGCTCCAGCGCCTACCTGCCTGACTGGGCACGCGACTGGCAGCGCACGATGTTCGACCATGGCTGGCTACAGCCCGGCAACGCCCCGGAGTTCGGTGGCCGCAATGCCGGCATCGTCGAGCAGTACGTGTACTTCCAAGAGCTGGGCAACCGGCGGATCGCGCAGACATTCAATCCGCAAGGCGTCGGGATCATCGCCGCTTCCCTGATCACCTTCGGTACACCAGAACAGCAACGGCGGTGGGCCATCCCGATCCTGCGTGCGGAAATCACCGCGGCCCTCGGCATGAGCGAGCCGGGCGCCGGATCGGACCTGGCTGCCCTGCGTACCCGCGCGGTTCTCGACGGCGATGACTTCGTCGTCAACGGACAGAAGGTCTGGACGTCCGGCGCCCACGATGCCGATGTGATGTTCGTCTTGGTCCGCACTGATCCGGATGCCCCGAAACACAAGGGGATCAGCGCCTTGATGGTTCCCACCGATACCGCGGGAATCACCCGCCGACCGTTTCCGTCGGCCTGCGGCATGGACGACGTCGACTTCAACGAAGTGTTCTTCGTCGATGTCCGGGTTCCGAGGGACAACCTGGTCGGCCCACTCAACGGCGGTTGGACCGTCGCCAACGGATCGCTGGGTCACGAACGAACGTTGTTGTGGCTCAGCTACGCCGAGCGGCTGCAGGAGTTCATCGAGGACTGGCACCCCAGCGATGCCCTCGACCGAGACCACTATGCGCAACTGGTCATGGACCACGAGGCGTTGCGTCTCCTCGGCTCCCAGACGCTCGCGGCAGCCGCCCGCGGTGAAGACGACGGTGGGCGGATCTCGGTGCTGAAACTCCTCGGCTCCGAAACGGCCCAGTCGATCGCCGAAAGGGCGCTCGATTCCGCCGGGGCACCCGGCCTGCTGAACCCTGCGCTGACGAACTATCAGCCCTGGCACCAGGATCACTACACCGGCAGCTGGTTCGACCGCTACCTGCGCAGCTTCGCCGGCACCATCGCGGGTGGCACATCGGAGATCCAGCGCAACGTCATCGCTGCGCGGGTGCTCGGCCTTCCCCGCAGATAGCCCGGGATCACCCTCAAGCGCTCCCCGGCGGCCTTCTGCGATCATCTTGCGCACCAACGCCTTCTGGCTCTTGGCGCTCGATCTCCGGGGAAATCGTGCACCCGGTGCACCACCTCGCGTCAACCGCTAAGGACGGTCGGAAATCAGCGCACCAACCACCTGCCCGACACCGGCCGCGTGTGCTATACATTCGTACAACACATCGATCCCATACGTCCCGAAAGGACCGCATCACGATGACGAACACCGACGACCTCGAGCAGCTCCGCCGGCGGGTGCAGTACCTCGAAGACCGGACCGCGATCTTGGACTGCGTGATGAACCAGTCCCGCGGTCACGACCGTCACGACGCCGAACTGATGGGCAGCGTGTACTTCGAAGACGGCATCGACGAGCACGGACCAACCGTGAAGACCGGTCCGGAATACGGTGAATGGGCTAATGCCGCCCACACCGCGGTGTTCGAGGACCACCTGCACAACATCACCACCCACACCTGCGAGGTCGACGGTGATGTCGCCCATGCCGAGAGCTATGTCATCGGCGCCATGCGCGCCAAGGGCGGCAAGATCGTCTCCCTCATGGGCGGTCGCTACATCGACCGTCTGGAACGTCGGGACGGGGTCTGGAAGATCGCGCTGCGACGGTGCACCATCGAATGGATGATGAACGGTGACTCCTCACTGCTGAACTCCGGCGCCGTGGCCGGCTTCATCAAAGGCGCCTGGGACAAGACCGACGCGTCCTATCACCGCCCGTTGTCCATGGATGGCGCACCGGTCAATCGCTGGTAGTTCGCCATGGAACTCAACGGCAGGGTTGCACTCGTGACCGGCGGCGCGTCGGGCATCGGCCGGGCGTCGGCACAGCGGTTCGCTGCCGAAGGGATGCGGGTCTGCGTGGTGGACATCGACGGCGGGGCGGCCGAGCAGGTCGCCCGGTCGTTCGATGGGTTGGGTTTCGCTTGCGACGTATCCGACCCGGCTCAGGTCCAGGCGGCCTTCACGCGCTGCGCCACCGAACTCGGCGGGTTGGATCTGGCATTCCTCAACGCAGGCATCACGATTCACTGGTCCGGTGACATCGGATCGCTCGATCTGGACCAGTACCGCAGATCGGTCGGCGTGAATCTCGACGGGGTGGTCTACGGTGCGGTGGCCGCCGTCAAGACCATGCGATTGCAGGCGGGCGCCGCCGAGCGGGCCATCCTGGCGACGGCCTCCCTGGCCGGCCTCATGCCCTGGCATCCCGATGCCGTCTACAGCCTCGGCAAGCACGGCGTGGTCGGGTTCATGCGGTCCATCGCACCCAACCTGGCGCCCGAGGGCATCGCAGTGCACACCATCTGCCCGGGGATCACCGAAACCGGGGTGCTGGGAGATCGGCGAAAGCTGGTCGAACGCATCGGGGTTCCGGTGATGGAGCCCGAGACCATCGCCGACGCGGTACTCACCGCGGCCACGGCACCGCCGGAGAGCACCGGATCGTGCTGGGTCGCTCAGCACGGAAAGCCCGCCTGGCCAATGGCTTTCCCCGAAGTCACCGGCGCCGACCTTCGCTTGAACATACCGGTCACCCCGAGGACGAAGATATGACCAGCTACGACTACATCATCGCCGGCGCCGGTTCGGCCGGCTGCGTACTCGCCAACCGACTGTCCGCCGATCCCGCGGTGTCGGTCTTGCTGATCGAGGCCGGCGGCGGTGATCGCAGCCCGATGTTCAGCATCCCGAAGGGCTCGGGACTGGTGTTCGAGAACGAGAAATACACCTGGCAGTACAAGACCATTCCGTTCGGTCCGAACTCACATGTCGAGACCTGGATGCGCGGCAAGCTGCTCGGCGGGTCGAGTTCGGTGAACGGCATGATCTACAACCGCGGCCACCGGGCCGATTACGACGAGCTGGAACGGCTGGGCAATCCCGGTTGGGGCTGGGACAACATCCTGCCGATCTTCAAGTCCTTCGAGGACAACGAATTCGGCCCGTCACCGACCCGTGGCACCGGCGGCCCACTGCACATCTCGGTTCCGCGGGATCCCGACCCGCTGTGCCAGGAGATGCTGGCCGCCGGGGTGAAAGCGGGCCTGACCGAAGTCCAGGACATCAACGAGTCCGACGAGCCGCGAATCGGCTACGCCACCTCGACCATCAAGAACGGTCGCCGGGTCAGTGCATCGCGAGCCTTCCTGAAGCCGGCGATGTCCCGGCCGAACCTCACCGTGCTGACCAATACCTCGGTCGACCGCATTCTGTTCGATTCGGGCCGAGCAGTCGGAGTCCTGACCCGGAACCGCCACGGTAGCACCGAGATCCGAGCCGCCCGTGAGGTGATCGTCTCGTTGGGCAGCCTCAACAGCCCGAAGCTGCTGCAGCTGTCCGGCATCGGCCCCAAGGAAGTCTTGACGGCCGCCGGCGTCCAGGTCTACGTGGACCGCGAACGCGTCGGACGTGGACTGCGAGAACACCGCTGTGCCGCCATGCGGTTTCGGCTCAACGCCGACCTCGGCTACAACCGGCAGCTGTCGGGAAACCTGGCTCAGGCAAAAACCGGTGTCAAGTATCTCGCTACCCGCAGGGGGCCACTGGCCGCGCCGTCATTCGACCTCGTTGCATTCGTCAAGTCCCGGCCCGAGGCCGAGCGCGTCGACGCCCAGTTGATGCTCGGACCGTGGACCATCCCGGCGTACAACACCGGGCAACCGGTCGTGATCGAACGCGCAGCCGGCGCCTCCTGCCTGGGGATGGCGCTGCGCCCCACCGCCGAAGGGCGTTGCGAGATCACCGGATCCGATCCCGACGCACCAGTTCTCATCGATCCCAATTACCTCGGTACCGAGGAGGATCGGCAGACGACGGCCAACCTGCTACGCACCATGCGGGAGATCTTCGGCCAAGAACCCATTGTCGACCGGATCGAGGGCGAAACCTACCCGGGTTCTGGCGCAGTCAGCGACGACGAACTCATCGATGCCGCACTCGACGGCGGTTACAGCGGGTATCACGCGATCGGCACCTGCGCGATGGGACCGCACGACGATGCTGTGGTGGACAGCAGACTGCGGGTGCGTGGCGTGGACGGGTTGCGTGTCGTCGATTGTTCGGCGATGCCGACGATGGTGGCCGGCAACCTCAACGGACCGATGATGGCGATGGCCTGGCGGGCTGCCGACTTCGTCCTGGAAGACCTGTCGTAGCAATCTGACCGGCATCTCACATGATGGCGAATCCGGCGTCGACCGGTAGCGCCACACCGGTGATGTACCGGGCCTTCTCCCCCGCCAGAAAGACGACGGCGTTGGTGACGTCGAGCGGTTCGACGAACGGCACCGGCATCAGATTCCCCGTCATGGCACTGGAATCGGGGTTGGCCTCGAACACCCGGGCCATGTGCTCGTTGAAGATCATCGGAGTGGCCACTCCGGTCGGATGGACGGAGTTCACCCGGATGCTGTGCTGGGCGTAGGCGTAGGCCGCCGAGCGCATCAACCCCACCACACCGTGTTTGGACGCCGCGTAGGCGAATGTTGCTGCGCTACCGTCACCTCCACGGCCCACCAGGCCCTGCATCGAGGAGATCAGGATCATCGAACCGCCAGTGCCGCGGCGGATCATCGACGGTGCGGTGGCCGCGATCGTATTCCAGACACCGCGCAGGTTGGTGTCGACGATGTCGGAATACACCGCTTCGTCCATGGGGTCGTCCAGCCCGATCCCGACCACACCGGCATTGGCCACCACGACGTTGACGTCACCGAACGCGTTGATCCCGGTGTCGATCGCGGCCCGCAGCTCGGTCAGATTGCGGACGTCGGCGACAGCCGTCTCGATTCGGCCGCCGGCCTCGGTGACCAGGCGGGCAGTTTCGTCCAGGTCCTCCTTCGTGGCCAACGGGTCAGGGATGGAGTCGATGTCGGCGCACCGGTCGATGGCGATGATGTCGGCGCCGGCTTCGGCCAGCGCCACGGCGTGGCTGCGGCCCTGCCCGCGCGCCGCCCCGGTGATGACCGCGACCTGGCGATCTGTCGATGTCATAGCTGTTCCTTTCGGTCAGCCGACGATGGCCGGCATGGTGTCCCAGCCACGCACAGTGGAGGTACGGGACCGGCGGGCGCCGGACATGTCGACCTCCCAGGTCGGCCAGCGCTTGAGCACTTCTTCGAGCGCGACACGGCCTTCCAGCCGGGCCAGCGGCGATCCGACGCAGAAGTGCGCACCGCGACCGAAGGTCAAGTGACCACCCGGCTTGCGGTGGATGTCGAATCGGTCGGGCTCGTCGAAATGGCGCTCGTCCCGGTTGGCCGAGGCCAACATCAGCAGCAACGCGCTGCCCGCGGGCACCACCTGATCCTGGAACGTCACATCGTCGGTCGCGACGTAGCGCGCCACATGTGGCCCCGGCGGCTCATAGCGCAGCAATTCCTCGATCGCCGTCGGGATCAGGCCGTGGTTCTCCGCCAATTCCTTTCGCTGGTCGGGATGTTCGGCCAGCACCTTGCCCATCCACCCGAACAGCCGACCGGTGGTCTCCACGCCCGCCCCCGCCACCACGGCCAGGAAGACGATGAGTTCCTGTTTGGCCAACTTGCGGGTGGTGCCGGTCTCGTCCTCGAACTCCACGTTGAGCAGTTCGGTGATCAGATCGTCGGAGGGATTCTTCTCGCGCCATTCGACGTACTCGCCGAACATCTCCCCGGTGAAGTACCGGTCTTTCTCGATCCGCATCGGCTGGCCGGGTTCGTTGCGCAGCACCTGGTTGGCGTGCTCACGTACCGCCGGCTGCTCGGCGTCGGGGATACCGGCGAGCATGCCGATCGTGCGCATCGGCAACTCGGCGCCGAGGTCTGCGACGAAGTCGAAGCGGTCGCCGCCGACCAACGGATCCAGGCACGCCACGCAGAACGCACGGATCTTGTCTTCGATGGCGCGCATCTTCTTCGGCGTGAAGGCCCGCGCCACGATCGCCCGGTGAATCGTGTGCAGCGGCGGATCCTCGTTGATGAAGATCCCCGGCGGCATCACCGGATCGGTGAGGAGGACTTCCAGGATGTCGCCCTTGGCTGAACTGAGCCGGGTGGTGTCTTTCAATGCCGCATCGACATCCGCGTAGCGGCTGATGCCCCAGAAGCCGTGGCGTTCGTTGTAATACACGGGGGCCTCGTCCCGCAGCCGGCGGTAGGTGGGATAGGGATCGATATCGATGTCCACATCCCACGGGTCGTAATAGAGGTCGCTCACAGTCGTTCTCCTCCTGGAAAGTCAGCACGAGTGTAGGACATATGCCATACGCTCGTACAGCAATGTCTTCGCTTGTGTCAGCATCCGCCATCCGCTATACATCTGTATAGCGGATGTGATGGGGCGCACAGGAGGACGAAGCGATGAGCCGAACAGCAGTGGTGACCGGTGGCGGATCAGGGCTGGGCAGGTCCATCGCCATCCGACTCGCCGCCGACGGTAAACACGTTGGGGTTCTTGATCTCAACGCCGAAGCAGCAGGCAAAGTAGCCGCCGAGATCGAAGCGCGCGGCGGTCGTGCTACAGCGCTGGACGTCGACGTATCCGACGAGGATGCCGTCGCGCACGGTTTCGACGTCGTTCGCTCACAACTGGGCCCGGTGGAGATCCTGGTGACCAGCGCGGCCATCTCAGGATTCAGCCGCCTCGACAAGATCACCCTCGAGGAGTGGAACCGGTATCTGGCGGTCAACCTGACCGGAACCTTCTTGAGCATTCGCGCGGCCCTGCCGGACATGGTCGCCGCACAGTGGGGCCGGATCATCACGATCTCCTCGGCCGCCGGCCAGAAAGGCGCGCAAGGCCAGGCCCATTACTCCGCGACGAAAGGCGGCGTCATCGCACTGACCAAGACGGTGGCGCTCGACTATGCCGCAAAGGGCATCACCGCCAACACCGTGCCGCCGTTCGCCATCGAAACGCCGATGCTGCGTGAGCAACAGGCGGCCGGGAAGCTGCCGCCGGACAAGTACCTCAACCAAGCGATCCCGGCCGGAGCGCTCGGCAGTCCCGAGGACGTGGCCGCGGTCTGCTCCTTCCTGGCCGCAGAAGATGCCGGATATGTCACCGGCCAGGTCATCGGCGTCAACGGCGGGGCTGTCACCTAACCCAAACCCATTGGACCCCTACGTTTCCATCAGGAGCCACTGTGAGAGTAGAAGTCGACCCGTCACGCTGCCAGGGCCATACGCTGTGCGCGATGATCGCGCCGGAGATCTTCGAACTCGATGACACCGACGGCCACGCACATGCCGCCGTCGACATTGTTCCCGCCGCGTACCACGAGCAGGTGCACGAGGCGGTGCGCTCCTGCCCGGAGCAGGCCATCCACATCCTCACCACGGAGACCGAACGATGAATGCTCCCACCGACCCGGCAGCGCGCTACCACTTCGACCGGCACGGTCCCGATTACCGGGAGAACTTCCTCGACATCACCCATGAGATGCAACAGCGGTGCCCGATCGCCTGGACGGACACCTACGAGGGACATTGGGTCGCCGCGGGCGGCCCCCAGGTGTTCGAATTGGCCCGCTGTCCGCACGTCTCCAATGACCACGACGTGAACAACGAGCGCCGTGGCTACAAGGGCATCTCCATCCCGACCATGTTGGAGGCGGAGGGCTTTCGCGGCGGCATGTTGGAGATGGACGATCCCGAGCACCGCTTCTACCGCACTGCGCTCAACCCGTACCTGTCCCCCGCCGCCGTCAAACGCTGGATTCCGTTCGTGGACGAGATCGTGCGGGCCTGTATCGACGATCGCATCGAGACCGGACACATCGATTTCGTCGACGACCTGGCCAACGTGGTGCCGGCGGTGCTCACCCTGGCCATGCTCGGTGTGCGGCTGGAGAAGTGGACGATCTACAACGAGCCGGCCCACGCCTCGGTGTACACCCCACCGGACTCCCCCGATGCTGCCCGGGTCCGCGAGCTCTACATGGCGATGGGTATCGACCTGTTCACCAATCTGACTGAGGTTCGGGAGAATCCGCGGCCCGGCATCATCGATGCCCTGGCCAAACTGCGCATCGATGGCGAGGCGCCGCCCGACATCGAGTTGATCGGCATGCTGAATCTGTTGATCGGCGGCGGGTTCGATACCACGACAGCGCTCACTGCCCACGCCCTGGAGTGGCTGTCACACAATCCCGACAAGCGCAGGCAATTGAGCGCTGAGCGTGATGTTCTTCTCGACCGGGCCACCGAGGAGTTCCTGCGCTACTTCACGCCCGCCCCCGGTGATGCCCGCACCGTTTCCGAAGACATCGATTTGGATGGCACCCTGCTTCGTGAAGGTGAGCGGCTCTGGTTGTCTTGGGCGATGGCCAACCGGGATCCCGCACTGTTCGATGATCCAGACCAGCTGGTGATGGATCGAAAGAACAACCGGCACTTCAGCTTCGGCCTCGGCGTACATCGATGCATCGGATCGAACGTGGCCAGGACGGTGTTCAAATCCATGCTGACCGCAGTCCTGGACCGGATGCCCGACTACCAGTGTCTGGCCGAAGGCACTGTGCATTACGACAGCATCGGGGTGATCCAGGGTATGCGTCATCTGCCTGCCAGTTTCACCCCAGGCCCTCGCCTCGGCCCGGGAGTCGAAGAAACCGTCGCCAAACTACAGCGCGTCTGCGACGAGCAAGGACTGGCCCGACCCATCACCGAGTTGAAGACCGCGGCGGAGATCGAACGATGAGCTTGCGCTGAAGATAGTGGTCAGTGTGTGGCTTCGATCTTCAACCTAGAGCCTGTTTACGAAACGAGAGGTCGATTACATGGGCACGAAACGACCCGTCGCCGTCGTCACCGGAGCCAGCCGAGGTGCAGGTGCCGGTATCGCGCATGCGCTGGGAAGCCACGGCTGCACGGTGTACGTCACCGGACGCAGTGAGAACCAAGGCGATTCGGCGCTGGACGGCACCATTCACCACACCGCCGAGTTGGTGACCGCGGCCGGCGGCAAAGGCATCGCGGTGCGCGTGGACCACGGTGACGACGATCAGGTCAAGGCCCTGTTCGACCGGATCGCCGAAGAACAGGGCCGGGTGGACATCCTGGTGAACAACGCCGCGATCATCCGCGACGAGATGATGGGCCGCACCAAGTTCTGGGAGGAACCGCTGAGCGTCCTTGACACGCTCGATGTCGGAGTGCGCAGCAGCTATGCGGCCACCGTGTTGTGTGCACCGCTGATGCTGCCGCAGCGCAATGGACTGGTGGTCTTCACCTCGTCGTCCGGGGCGGTGCACTACGCCTTCGGTCCCGCCTACGGTGTTCCGAAGGCGGGAGTGGACAAGATGGCCGCCGACATGGCGGTGGACTTCCGCGAATTCAACATCGCGGCGGTGTCGATCTGGATGGGTTCCCTTCTGACCCAGCGGGTCCGCGCGATCATCGCCGCCAAACCGGACAAGTTCGGCCATATCCTCGATACCGCTGAAACACCCGAGCTCACCGGCCACGTCATCTGGGCGCTGTTCAACGACCCGGACCTCATGGAGTCCAGTGGCCAGACCCTGATCGGCGCCGAACTGGCGAGCAAATACGGCATCACCGACGAGGATGGACGCCAACCACCGTCCTACCGGACGATGTTCGACGTCCATCCACACCAGCAGTGCCCCCACGTCATGCGATAGTCGGAGGCTCACGAATGCGTATCGGACTGTCCGGCGGAGCCGCATCGGTTGACCGGATGATCAGCCAGGCCCAGCAAGCCGAAGAGGACGGGTTCGCCTCCCTGTGGTACGCCAGCGGGGTCGCCGGCGACCCGTTGGTGGCGATGGCGATGGCGGGCCGCGCCACCCAGACGATCGAGCTGGGAACCGCTGTGCTGCAGACCTATCCGTGCCATCCGCTGTTGCAGGCCAACCGGGTGATCGCGGCCGCCAACGCCATGGGCAGGCCGGGCCTGTGCCTGGGGCTTGGCCCGTCACATGAGCCGATCGTGCGGGATGTGCTCGGCCTGTCCTATGACCACTCGGCCCGCAACACCGCCGACTATCTCAGGATCGTCAGCCCCCTGCTGCGCGGTGAGGATGTCGATGTCGACGGCACCGACTGGAGTGCACACACCGTCGGCCGTGCCGCCCGCCCAGACCATCCCATTCCGCTGCTGTTGTCCGCGCTGTCGCCGCGGATGCTGCGTATCGCAGCGCAGTTCGCCGACGGAGTGGTGCTGTGGATGGCTTCACGCCAGGCACTGGAGTCCCGAATCGCCCCGGCTCTCGCCGCGGCCACTGACGAGTTCGGCCGCCCCAGTCCCCGCATCGTGGCAGGTCTGCCGGTGGCGGTGCACGACGACATCGACGAGGCCAGAGACGCCGTCGCCGCCAACGCGGTCTCCTATGCGGGAATGCGCAACTACGAACAGATCATTCGCGCCGGCGGCGGCACGAGTGCCGCCGACGTCGCCATCGTCGGCTCCGAGTCCGCAGTCCATCGCGAGCTCCAGTCTTTGCTCGACGCCGGCGCCACCGACGTCTGGGCCCAGCCCGTCGCCGTGGGTACGGATCGGGCCGAGCGGTCCGCCTCGGCGCAACGGACCAGGGCGCTGCTCAGCACCCTGGCCCGCGAGGGCTGATTTCTCAGCCCAGCACTGCCGGCATGGTGTCCCAACCCCGCACCGTGACGCCGCGCGCACGGACCGCGTTCTGCTCGTCGATCGTCCAATCCGGCCACCGCTTGAGGATCTCCTCGAGCGCCACCCGGCCCTCCACCCGAGCCAGCGACGCGCCGAGGCAGAAATGTGTTCCACGGCCGAAGCTCACGTGGTTGTTGACGTTGCGGTGGATGTCGAAGCGGTCCGGATCGTCGAATTTGCGTTCGTCGCGGTTGGCCGCTCCCGCAACGAGCTGCAGCGCCGAGCCGACGGGAACCGTAGTTCCGTGGTAGGTCACCTCTTTGGCAACGTAGCGGGTGATGCCGTGCACCGGCGGTTCATACCGCAGCACCTCTTCGATGGCGGCCGGGATCAGCGACGGGTCCGCGACCAATTCCCGGCGCTGATCGGCATGTTCACCCAGTAGCTTGCCGAGCCAGCCAAACAGCCGGCCCACCGTCTCGGTGCCGGCGTTGGCGATCACCCCGAGAAACACCAACAGCTCCTCGGAGCTCAGCTTGCGCTCGATGCCTTCGGTATCGGTGAACTCGACGTTCAACAGCTCGGTCACCAGATCATCGGAGGGATTCCGTTTGCGCCACTCGACGTACTCGCGGAACATGTTGCCGTTGAAATAGTTTTCTTTGCTCACCGGGAGCGGCTCACCCGGATTGTTCCGCAGCCTGCGCCCCGCCACCTTGCGGACGTCACGCTGCAATTCGTCGGGCATGCCGACCAACATCCCGATCACCCGCATCGGCATCTCCGCACCGAGATCCTCGACGAAGTCGAAGCGCTCGGTCAACGGATCCAGGCACTTCGCGCAGAAGTCGCGGACCTGCTCCTCGATGGCCTTCATCTTCCTGGGCGTGAAGGCCCGTGACACCAGCAGCCGATGCACGGTGTGCAGCGGTGGGTCCTCGTTGATGAAGACGCCGAGCGGCATCACCGGCTCGGCTTTGACCACCTCCAGGATGTCACCCTTGGCCGAGCTGAGATTGTCTACATCACGCAGGGCATGTTCGACATCGGCCATTCGGGACAATGCCCAGAAGTCGCGTTTCTCGTTGTAATACAACGGTGATTCGTCACGAAGGCGCTTGTAGACGGGATACGGATCGGCATCGATCTCGACGTCGTACGGGTCGTAATAGAGCGGGCTGGTCACCACCATGCGCGTCGCACTCCTCGGTTGGATCATCGCCGCCGAGGCGGCCAGTGCAGTACGATCGTACAGCACGCCTCGTCGGTCCAAAGGAGAGTCATGGATTTGGGATTCGTCTCGCTGAACACGCCGCGAGACCTCGCACCGGCCACCCTGGGCCCCGAACTGGAGTCCCGCGGCTTCGAATCATTGTGGGTGGGTGAGCATCCGCAGATCCCGCTGGCCGCCGCCGGCCAGTTCCACCCCGCCCTGCTCGCCGCGCAGAAGCAGATCCTCGATCCATTCCTGTCGCTGCTGTCCGCCGCGCAGGTCACCGAGACACTGCGCATCGGGACCGCCGTGACGCTGCCTCTGGAACGCGAATTGTTCACCTTTGCCAAGGAAGTCGCAACGCTCGATCATTTCAGTAAGGGGCGGGTGGTCCTCGGTGTGGGCGTCGGCGCGCGTGCCGAACTCGAAGTTTCAGGCTCGGTGACATGGGCCAACCGCTACCGCGCATTGGCCGACATGGTGGCCGCCCTCACCGCACTGTGGAACGACGAGGAATCTGAACATCATGGCGAGTTCTACGACTTCGACCCCGTGTGGTCGTATCCGAAGCCGAGCCAACGCCCCCGCCCGCCGCTACTGGCTGCGGCCACCGGACCCAAGGCGATTCGGGAATGCCTGGCCTGGGCCGACGGCTGGCTGCCCGGCGATGCCGCGTTCCGCGATGTCGGTGCGGCTCTAGCCGATTTCCGCCGGACGGCCGAAGAAGCCGGACGCGACCCGTCGACCCTGGATCTGACGATTATGGCCTGGGGCAACCCAACTTTGGACACCCTGGCTGGCTACCGCGATCTGGGATTCAACCGAGCAGTGCTGGGCGGTGGCCGCAAGAAGGGCAACGACCCTTCGACCACCCTGGCCTTCCTGGACGACTACGCGGCCATGGTCGACGAGCTCAGCTGAGACGCAAGCGGCGGTGGTGTGCCGTCAACAGCACGCCACCGCCGCATCGGGCTCGAATACTCAACCAGCCGGAACCGGGCGCACTTTCGCGTGGATGAGTTCGATCAGCTGGCCCTCGGGATCACGGACCATGCAGGCGAACCCGCCGCCCGGGTCGGCCACCACGGCGCCACCGGAGGACTGCACCGACGCTTGCGCCTCGGCCATGTCGTCCACCGCGATCGACAGATGGGTGAGGCCCGCGCCAACCATGTTCCGCTGCGGCTCATCTGGGGCGGGATGGCCGGAGAAGGTCAACAACTGCAGCACGAACCCGTCGTTCTGCAGATAGACCGCCTCGAATCCGATCGGCTCGGCCAAGCCGAGCAGACCTGCGGCCATCTTGTCCGGGACCGTCATCCGCTGCACCTCGGTGAATCCGAGCGCCTCGTAGAACTTCTTGACGGTGTCGATGTCGCGGACCCGAAGCCCGACGTGGCTGATGCTCACGCCCATCTCAGACACCCGCCGGCCCGGGGCCACCGTGCATGTACAGCGTCTGCCCGGAGCAGTAGCTGGACGCATCGGAGGCGAAGAACAGGACGCCGTAGCCGATTTCGTCGGGTTCGGCGATCCGTCCCGACCCGTTGGTCTTGCCGATCATGTCGATGTCGAATCCCTGCCGCGCCGCATCGGCCTCCAGGCCCGGAGTCCGGATGGCCCCGCAGGCGATGCAGTTGACCCGGACTCCTTTTCGCGTCCAGGCGGCCGCCATCGACCCGGTGAGGTTGTTCAGCCCGGCCTTGGCGGCGGCATACACGGGTGCCTGCGGCATCGCCAGCAGGCTGGCCCCCGAGGAGATGTTGACGATCGATCCCTTGCCCTGAGCGATCATCGGCTTGGCTGCAGCCCGCGACAGATACCAGGCGCTGGACAGGTTCAGGTCCAGGACCTGGTGCCACTCGTCGTCGGTCCACTTCATCAGGGACTTGGTCTCGCCGCCACCGGCATTGTTCATCAGGACGTCGAGTCGACCGAACTCGGCGAGCGTCGTCTCGACCAGCGCATTGCACTCCTCGGCGTTCGTCACATCGGTTGGTACCGCGAGCGCCCGACGACCAAGCGCCTCGATCTCGGTAGCGGTCTCCTTGAGCGGCTCCGGGCGACGCCCAGCCAGCACCACATCCGCACCGTGTTGGGCCAGCACCAGCGCTGATGCCCTTCCGATTCCGGTTCCGCCACCGGTGATGACGGCGACCTTCCCCTCCATCGAGAACCTATCGCTCACAGCATCGACTCCTATCCACCGCTGTACACACGTCCAAATGCAATACGACCGTACAGCACTTCTCGGCCGAAGGCGAGACGTTCGCAGATACTCGACATCGAGGGCTGTGTCGAGTACACCAATGGAATGCCGGATCCAACCACCGATGTCTGGGAAGTGCTGTCCACCGCTCGGTCCATCCGCCGATTCACCGACGAGCCGGTCGACGACGAGACGCTGAACCGCTGCCTGCAGGCCGCGACGTGGGCGCCCAACGGGGCGAATGCTCAACTGTGGCGCTTCATCGTGCTCGACGCGCCCGAACAACGCGCCGCGGTCGCCGAGGCTGCCCAGATCGCTTTGACCTCAATCGAATCCATCTATGGCATGTCGCGGCCCACCGCCGACGACCAGAGCCGGGCAGCCCGCAACAACCGGGCCACCTATGAGCTTCACGACCGCGCCGGTGAATACACCTCGGTGCTGTTTGTAGCCTTCAAGAACGAGTTCTCCTCGGAGTTTTTGCAGGGTGGATCCATCTACCCCGCGATGCAGAACTTCTACCTGGCCGCGCGGGCCCAGGGACTCGGCGCGTGCATCACCAGTTGGGCGTCCTACGACGGCGACAAGGTGCTACGGAAATCGATCGGTATCCCCGACGAGTGGTTTCTGGCCGGACACATCGTGGTCGGCTGGCCGCGCGGCAAGCATGGGCCGGTTCGCCGCCGGCCACTGTCCGACGTGGTGTTCCGCAATCAGTGGGATCCCCAGCGCGCCGACATCACCTATGGTCGCGGCGCCCGGCCCCGCGGCGGCTCCTAGAACCCCGACCCCGCGAGTCAGCGTCGACCGCGTTTGGCGGGCCCTGGCTTACGGGCGACCTTGCCCGCCGCGGCGCGAGCGGCCTGTTTCGCGAGAGTTTTCTCCCGCGCGGTGCGTTTCGGTGCCGGCTCGGCCTGCCCGCGCGACGAACCGGGCTTGCGGCCCCGCACGATCCCGATGAACTCCTCGACCAGCGTCGCCTGCGGTCCTTCCAGGAAAGCGAGTGCCACCGGACAGGTGGGCGCGTCGGTGATCGGTCGGTAGGTGAGGTCCTTGCGGTGATACAGCCGCGCCAGCGACTGCGGCACGATGAGCGCACCCATTCCGGCAGCGACGAGTTCTACTGCGTCGGAGGTGGTTTCGGGTCGGTGATTCACCGGCACGCCGGGAGCATTCGACCATTCGACGACCTGATCGAGTGGCACCAGCGTCGGCTCGCCGTCGAGTTCCGCGGCAGAGATCTCGTCGACGGCGCACAGAATGTGATCCGTCGGCACCACGGCCACCGTCGTCTCCTCGTAGAGAGGAATAACAGCCAGCCCGGACGTGTCGGACGGCAGCCGGAGCAAGGCCACGTCGACGGTGCCGTCCCGTACGGCATCGGCGGCGTCGGCTGCGGCGATGGCGTGCAACTGCAGCGGCACCTCGGGGTGACGTTGCGCCCAGATCCGCGCCCACTTCGCGGGCGTCCCGCCGGGGACGTACCCGAGGGTCAGGGACGGCAGCGAGGATGAAGCCACGGCCTCAGGCTACCGATAAGCTGGAGGTCATGAGCAGGCCGAACACACAGTCCATGAAACCCGCCACGGCGGCCAAGAAGCTGGACGTGTACTTGCCGGCGACACCTACGGAGTTCCAGGAAAACCCGATCACCCGCGACGAGCTCGCGGCACTGCAGGCCGACCCACCGCAGTGGCTCAAGGACCTCCGCAAGAACGGCCCGCATCCGAAGAATCTCGTGGCCGCCAAGCTCGGTATCTCGATCGCCGGTCTCACCCGCGGCGGTGTCGAAAAAGCACTCACCACCGAGCAGATCGATGCGCTGCTCGAGGAGAAGCCGGAGTGGCTGGTCGCCGAGCGGGAGAGCTACCAGGAAGTGCTGCGTGAGGAGCGGCGCTTGAAGGCGCTTCGCGCGGAACAGGCTCGCAGCTAGACGCCGAATGGCCAGTTATTGCACGGGTTTTCGCGATTCGCGTGCGATAACTAGCCATTCGACGGAGCGACCGCGACGCCGCACAGCGCTCGCCCCGCCGAACTGAGCTGAGAGCGGAGCGGCTTTCGGGATATCACATCGACAAGCCGGGCATCGACAAAACTCTGCACCCTGGATCGGACGAACTGTTTAGAGCGCGTTCCCGAATCGGCGAGCTCATTGAGTGTCAGCACGCCGCGAAGACCGAAAAGGGCAGCCTGCCCGAGCGCGAAGAGGATCGCGCGACCGTCGTCGTCAATGTCAGCGGGAGCGTCGACATGGCGCCCGATGTCGCGGATGCACTGGTGTAGCACAGAGAGTGCTTCCCGACGCTCATCTAGATCAGTCGCAAGGCGGTGCAGCGCCTCGCTGAATATCCCGAGCATCACCTCGACGAACGGCGTCGCATCCCCGCGGTTCAGCGGGTGTTCGACCTCCGTAAACGCACGGTAGTAGCTGTCTTTGTTGTCGAAGATCGTCGCCGACAAGGAGAACCACGAGATCGGCGACAGCAGTTCACCGATATCGAGGGCCATCAAATAGCGCCCCGTCCGGCCGTTGCCATCGTAAAACGGGTGGGCGACTTCGAAGATCAGATGCGCAACGGCAGCCCGGATCAGCCGCGGCACATCCTCATCGCGGCGTTGAGCGAGCATCACGGTCAGCGCGTCATCGATCGCACTTTCCGGCGTCATCCCGACATGAACAACCTTCTGACCCGAGGTGATCGACACCGTGCCGGCGCGAAACCGGGTGCCGTCCGGCTCATCGCCCGGCGCCACCTCGCCTGCGGTCACCGAGTCATACAGGGCCCGGATGTCGTCGAGGGTCTCCGGCGGCGACACCGTGCGGTCGCCAAGGGCCTCATACAGGCGGACCATCTCACGAAATCGACGCTTCTGCGTCAAGCCGTCCTGCAATGATCTCAAGGCATCGGCGATCTCGCGCCGCGTAGACCTGACGTTCTCAATGTCGTTGGTCGCCTGAATCTCCTCGACGATCATCGAGTGCCGGTAGTGAGACTGCGCAACCAGTGGCAGCGACGCCCAGGCGCTCTGCGCACGTGCGTCGAGCATCATGACCCGCTCGGTCAGCACAGATATCCGAGGTGTCGTCATACAGAACATTTGATGCCCACCGAGACGGAAACCCCAGGTCATCGCCGATGGTGACCCCCGACGCGCACGCTCCTCCGCGTCGGCCCCCACCGCGTCGCGCTGATGAAATATCGACTTCAGCGTGCGATACGACACCCTTCGCACCCTCCCAATTGATCTGGATCCACGATCGCATCACTATCGCGCGCAACATCCAGCGCTAATTTATACAGACCGCCATCCATATCAAATAGACATCACAAGCCGTCGCCGTCTTGGCTGCCTTTGGTGACGGTAGGGCGAAAATGATGACTCGATGACGCACTCCGAACCTAACCACCCGCACCCGATGCCTGACACTCCGAACCTGGGGATCGCCACCTTCAACGTCAACGGGATCCGGGCGGCACGCCGTCGCGGCTTCGACGACTGGCTCGCCGAGCGGGGGCTCGATGTGGTGGCCCTGCAAGAGCTGCGCTGCCCAGCCGGAGAGGTCGGCGCGTTCGACGGTTATCACGCGACGATCGATTGCGGCTCGATACCGGGCCGCAACGGCGTCGCGATCCTGACACGCGAAACGCCGTCGTCCGCACGGACCTGGGTCTCGCATCCGCCGCGCACCCGGGGCCTTGGGACCTACGCGCATGAAGGCCGGTACCTCGAGGTCGACCTCGTGGACATTCCCCTCACGGTGGCGTGCCTGTACCTGCCGAAGGGCGGTTTGCCGGCGCACCTTCAGCGGCCAGGCAACATACGCGACACACCTGACGGCGGCGCCAAGTATGACCGGAAGATGCGCTTCCTCGGGGCGTTCGCACGCGAGCTGCGGCGGAACCGTCGGGCGGCGCTCGCGGCGGGCCGCGAGTTCCTGCTGCTCGGCGACCTGAACCTGGCCCATCTTCCGCACGACGTGACCAATTGGCGGCCCGCGCAGAAGATGGAGGGCTTCCTCCCGGAGGAACGCGCCTGGCTGGGCGCACAGATCGGGCCCCGCACGCTCATCGACGTGGTTCGGACGGTGCACGGCGACCGTCCCGGGCCGTTGTCCTGGTGGAGTTGGGCCGGCGAGTCGTTCATCAAGGACGTGGGCTGGCGGATCGATCACCATCTGGCCACGCCGCGGCTCGCGAGGACCGCCGTGTCGGTGACCGTCGACAAGGAACCCACGCCCGGCGCGCGGCTATCCGACCACGCGCCGGTGGTCGTGCAGTATGCCTTTCCCTGAACGCCGAACGGCCAGTTATCACACGCTTTTTCATGTTTTACGTGTCATAACTGGCCACTCGACGTCAGAGCCTCACAACATGCAGCTGACGCAATTTTCCACCTCGGTGCCTTGCAGTGCCATCTGCCGCAACCGGATGTAGTACAGCGTCTTGATTCCCTTGCGCCAGGCGTAGATCTGCGCCTTGTTGACCTCGCGCGTATCGGCAGTGTCCTTGAAGAACAGCGTCAACGAAAGACCTTGATCCACATGCTGAGTCGCCGCGGCATAGGTGTCGATGATCTTCTGGTAGCCGATCTCATACGCGTCCTGGTAGTACTCCAGGTTGTCGTTGGTCAGGTACGGCGCCGGGTAGTAGACCCGACCGATCTTGCCTTCCTTGCGGATCTCGATCTTGCTCGCCACCGGGTGGATCGAGGAGGTCGAGTGGTTGATGTAGGAGATCGACCCGGTCGGCGGGACGGCCTGCAGGTTCTGGTTGTAGATGCCGTGCTTCTGCACCGACTCCTTCAACTGCTTCCAGTCGTCCTGCGTCGGGATGTGGATCTCGGCGTCGGCGAAGATCTGCCGCACCTTGTCGGTGGCCGGCTCCCACACCTGCTCGGTGTACTTGTCGAAGAACTCCCCCGACGCGTACTTCGAGTCCTCGAAGCCGCCAAACTTCGTACCGCGTTCGATCGCAATCAGATTCGACGCCCTCAGGGCGTGGAACAGCACGGTGTAGAAGTAGATGTTGGTGAAGTCGATGCCTTCTTCGGAGCCGTAGTGGATCCGCTCACGGGCCAGGTAGCCGTGCAGGTTCATCTGCCCCAGGCCGATGGCGTGCGAGCTGTTGTTGCCCTGCTCGATCGAGGGCACCGACCAGATGTGGGTCTGATCGCTCACCGCGGTCAGCGCCCGGATGGCCACCTCGATGGACTGGGCGAAGTCCGGTGAGTCCATCGTCTTGGCGATGTTCATCGAGCCCAGGTTGCACGAGATGTCCTTGCCCACCTTGGAGTAGGACAGATCGTCGTTGAACTCGGAGGCCGTCGAGACCTGCAGGATCTCCGAGCACAGGTTGGAGTGGGTGATCTTGCCGGCGATCGGGTTCGCCCGATTCACCGTGTCCTCGTACATGATGTACGGGTAGCCCGACTCGAACTGCAGCTCGGCCAGCGTCTGGAAGAACTCGCGCGCTTTGATCTTCGTCTTGCGGATCCGTGCGTCGTCGACCATCTCGTAGTACTTCTCGGTCACCGAGATGTCGGCGAACGGGACGCCGTAGACCCGCTCGACGTCGTACGGCGAGAACAGGTACATGTCCTCGTTCTTCTTGGCCAACTCGAAGGTGATGTCCGGGATCACCACACCCAGCGAGAGCGTCTTGATCCGGATCTTCTCGTCGGCGTTCTCACGCTTGGTGTCGAGGAACCGGTAGATGTCGGGGTGGTGTGCGTGCAGGTACACCGCACCGGCACCTTGGCGGGCGCCGAGCTGGTTGGCGTAGGAGAACGAGTCCTCCAGCAGCTTCATGATCGGGATGACGCCCGAGCTCTGGTTCTCGATGTTCTTGATCGGCGCGCCGTGCTCACGAATGTTGGTCAGCAGCAAGGCGACTCCGCCGCCACGCTTGGACAGCTGCAGGGCCGAGTTGATGGAGCGCCCGATGGACTCCATGTTGTCTTCGATGCGAAGGAGGAAGCACGACACCGGCTCGCCGCGCTGCTTCTTGCCCGAGTTGAGGAACGTCGGGGTGGCCGGCTGGAAGCGGCCGTCGATGATCTCGTCGACGAGCTTCTCGGCCAGCTCGGTGTCACCGGCGGCCAGGGTCAGCGCCACCATCACAACACGATCTTCGAAGCGCTCCAGATAGCGCTTTCCGTCGAAGGTCTTGAGCGTGTAGGAGGTGTAGTACTTGAATGCGCCGAGGAAGGTCGGGAACCGGAACTTCTTGGCGTAGGCCCGATCGAGCAGGCTCTTGACGAAGTTACGGCTGTACTGGTCGAGCACCTCGCGCTCGTAGTACTCCTTCTCGATCAGGTAATCGAGCTTCTCGTCCTGGCTGTGGAAGAACACGGTGTTCTGGTTGACGTGCTGCAGGAAGTACTCCCGCGCCGCCCGCACATCCTTGTCGAACTGAATCTTGCCGTCGGCGTCGTACAGATTCAGCATCGCGTTGAGCGCGTGATAATCGGTCTCTCCGGGCAGGGCATGCCCGGGAGCGGTTACAGGCTCTGGAGCTGTGACGGTTGGTGGCACGTCTGGTCCTTCCAAAAGTCTTTCAACCCCGCGCGGACTGCTTCGACGTCGTCCGGGGTTCCCATGAGTTCGAAGCGATAGAGGTACGGCACACCGCATTTGCGCGAGACCACATTGCCCGCGTACGCGAACTCCGCACCGAAGTTGTTGTTGCCCGCGGCAATGACGCCGCGGATCAACGACCGGTTGTGTTCATTGTTGAGAAAAGCGATGACCTGCTTGGGGACGTAGCCCCCGTTGTTGATGTCAGGGGTGGCACGGCCGCCGCCGTAGGTGGGAAGGATCAGAACATAGGGTTCGTCCACCTCGATGCGGCCGTGCAGCGGAATCCGGGTGACCTGGCCCTCGGGCCATCCCAGCTTCTGGACGAAGCGGTGGGTGTTCTCCGAGACGCTGGAGAAGTAGACGAGATGACTCATCGTGTCCCCCTCCTCTCCCCGTTGATGACCTCCGTTATGCGCTGGCAGAGACCGCGCTGAGCGCCTTGATCCGGTCGGGCCGGAAGCCGGACCAGTGGTCGTTACCGGCCACCACGACCGGCGCCTGCAGGTACCCGAGCGCCATGACGTAGTCGCGGGCCTCGCTGTCGAGGGTGATGTCGACCTTCTCGAACTCGATGCCCTGCTTCTCCAACGCCTTGTAGGTGGCGTTGCACTGCACGCATGCGGGCTTGGTGTACACGGTGACGGTCATCTTCGGTACGGCTCCTCTTGCGGAAAGTGAACAAACTGGACAGGTGACTGGCAACTGCTCGGGTCTTACGTTTCGCTTAAGTTCAGCGACCTTCGGGCCGCCAAAATTCCTGCCGGTCGAAGCCGCTCTGCGGCTGGTCTTGAAACCGACTCAGCCGGATTCGCTGCGCTCCGGCCGGCCCCCGAACCGTGGTGGCCTGTCGGCCCCTCAGACACTACACCTAGTGGCCGACAGTTCGAAGCCATACAAGATGTTCTGAATAACATTTCTGAAATTCCCAGGTCGTAAGTGTGCCAGCAACCTCGCCCACGGCGTGTCGCACACAACTTGACAGACCGTGTCGCACCCGGCCCCCAGATGTACCAGCAGCCACCGACAAGTCCGACCGCCGCAGAGCGCAAGAGCCCCCAATAGCAAAGCCGCCGGCCGGGTCGTACGACCCAACCGGCGGCAGGAATTTTGCCGGGAAGCGACCCGGAAGGCAAAACGCCAAGACGAACCCTCAGCCGACCTCCGCTGTGAGCTTGCCCACAATGTCGCGCAGCGCCGCGGCCACCTCGGCGTTTTCCCGCGGATGCTTGCCGTCGAGCGACTTGGTCGGCACCGCCAGTTTGAGATCCTCGATTACGCGGGGCCCGGCGATACCGAACGACTTGCGCGTCTCGTCCTGCGCCCACACCCCGCCGTACTGTCCGAGCGCCGCCCCGACCACCGCGAGCGGCTTGTCCTTGAGCGCACCGTTGCCCCACGGCCGGGACAGCCAGTCGATGGCGTTCTTCAACACCCCCGGGATGCTTCCGTTGTATTCAGGGGTGACGACGAGCGTCGCGTCGGCCTCGGCGGCCGCGGCCCGCAGCGCGACGACGGGCTCGGCCACCCCGTCCCCGTCGATGTCCTCGTTATAGAAGGGCAGCTCCCCCAGTCGGTCGAAGAGCCGCAGCGTCACACCGTCGGGCGCCTGCTCCACCGCCAGCTCGGCCAACTGCCGGTTGACCGACGCTGCACGCAAGCTTCCTACCAACACCAGCACCTTGATATCGGCCATATCTATGCTCCTTTGTTCGTCGCCTGATCTTCGCAACCATCAACCGGACTGTGGTCCGATTAATTCCGGCTGAGTTAAAGTGCAGTTGTGGCAGCCTCCGACCGCCCGACCCGGCTCGCGGGCATCGACCCGGCGCCACCAGAACGCGGGGATGCCGCCCGAAACCGCGCCCTGATCCTCGACGCCGCACGCCGGCTCATCGCCGAACGCGGCCCCGACGCAGTCAGCACCGACGATATCGCGGTCGAGGCGGGCGTCGGGAAAGGAACGGTGTTCCGCAGGTTCGGAAGCCGGGCCGGATTGATGATGGTGTTGCTCGACGAGGACGAGACCGCCGAGCAGGACGCCTTCATGTTCGGCCCTCCCCCGTTGGGTCCCGGCGCACCACCGTTGGAACGGCTGCTCGCCTACGGCGCGGACCGACTTCGTTTCGTGCATTGCCATCAGGCGCTGCTGTCCGACGCGATACGTGATCCCGCGCTGCGCTACACCGGCCCGTTCACGCTGCACCGCACCCACGTCCGGATGCTGCTCGAAACCGCGGGCACCACCGGCGATCTCGACGCCCAGGCCGACGCCCTGATCGCGCTCCTCGATCCCGACTATGTGGCGCACCAACTCTCGCAGGGCCGACAACTCGATGATCTGGCCGCGGCATGGCAGGACACTGCCCGCAAGTTGTGCGGCCACTAGCGCCATGGCCGCCTGGGTGCTGCATGTCGACCTGGACCAGTTCCTGGCCTCGGTGGAGTTGCGCCGCCACCCCGAACTGGAAGGCCTGCCCGTCATCGTCGGCGGCAGCGGTGATCCCACCGAACCTCGCAAAGTCGTGACCTGTGCGTCGTATAAGGCACGTGAGTTCGGCGTGCACGCCGGCATGCCGCTGCGCACCGCGGCGCGCAAATGTCCCGACGCAACATTCCTGCCCTCGGACCCACAGGCCTACGACGAAGCCTCCGAACAGGTGATGGGCCTGCTGCGTGACCTCGGCCATCCACTGGAGGTCTGGGGTTGGGACGAGGCCTATCTGGGCGCCGACGTCAGCGATCCCGTCGAGCTGGCCGAGCGGATCCGCACCGTCATCGCCGCCGAGACCGGCTTGTCGTGCTCGGTGGGGATCAGCGACAACAAGCAGCGGGCCAAGGTGGCGACCGGACTGGCCAAGCCACCGCGCACGCGAGGAGCAGATCAGACTCCAGGCGTGTACCTGCTCACCGAGGCCAACTGGATGGCGGTGATGGGTGACCGCCCGCCCGATGCACTGTGGGGAATCGGTCCGAAGACGACCAAAAAACTTGCGACGCTGGGCATTACCACGGTTGCCGATCTGGCGGCGACGGATGCCACGGTCCTCACCTCGGCCTTCGGGCCGAGCACCGGATTGTGGATCCTGCTGCTGGCCAAGGGCGGTGGCGATACGGAGGTGAGCTCCGAGCCCTGGATTCCCCGCTCGCGCAGCCACGTCATCACCTTCCCCCAAGACCTCACCGAGCGCGCCGAGATGGACGACGCGATTCGCGAACTCACCCGCCGCACCCTCGACGAGGTCGTCGAGCAGGGACGCGTCGTCACCCGGGTGGCGGTCACCGTCCGCACCGCGACGTTCTACACGAAAACCAAGATCCGCAAGCTCAGCGCGCCGAGCACCGACGCCGCGCTCATCACCGACACCGCGCTTGCGGTATTCGATCAGTTCGACCTGGACCGTCCCGTCCGTCTCCTGGGAGTGCGCCTCGAACTGTCGATGGACGAGATTCCCCCTGTCACATCAGACCAATAACCTCGTAGCCATGCTGCAGACCATCGCCATCCGGGGTTACCGCTCGCTGCGCGAGGTTATCCTGCCGTTCGGTCAACTCACGGTGGTCACAGGCGCCAACGGCACCGGCAAGTCGTCGATCTACCGCGCACTGCGGTTGTTGGCCGATTGCGGCCGCGGTCAGGTGATCGGATCGCTGGCCCGCGAAGGCGGGTTGCAGTCGGTGTTGTGGGCCGGTCCCGAGCAACCGTCGGAAAACCCGCAGGGCACCACTCGCAACCGGCCGGTGTCGCTCGAACTCGGCTTCGCGGCAGACGATTTCGGCTATCTGGTGGACCTGGGTCTACCGCAGATGGCCGGATCCGGTGGCGAGCCGTCGGCGTTTTCGCGGGATCCGGAGATCAAGCGCGAGGTGGTGTTCGCCGGGCCGGTGCTGCGCCCCGCCTCGGCGCTGGTGCGCCGCACGCGCGAGTACGCCGAGGTGGCCGCACAATCCGGCCGAGGGTTCGATGAGCTCACCCGTTCGCTGCCGTCCTACCGCAGCGTGCTTGCCGAGTACGCGCATCCGGAGGCACTGCCGGAACTGTCGGCGGTATCGGAGCGTCTGCGCGACTGGCGGTTCTACGACGGGTTCCGGGTAGACGCGGCCGCCCCCGCCCGCCAACCCCACGTCGGCACCCGCACCCCGGTGCTCGCCGACGACGGCTCGGATCTGGCTGCCGCGGTCCAGACGATCGTCGAGACCACGTTCGACGATCTGGCACGCGCGGTGGCCGACGCGTTCGATGGAGCCACCATCTCGGTGGCGGTCAACGACGGGCTTTTCGACCTGCAGTTGCGTCAGCGTGGCATGCTCCGTCCGTTGCGGGCAGCCGAATTGTCCGACGGCACACTGCGTTTTCTGCTGTGGGCCACGGCACTGGCCAGTCCGAGACCGCCGTCGCTGATGGTGCTCAACGAACCGGAGACGTCGTTGCATCCCGATCTGGTCCGGCCGCTGGCGTCGTTGATCCGCGCGGCCGCCGGGCGATCTCAGGTGCTGGTCGTCACCCATTCCCGCGCGCTATTGGATTTCCTGGACACCACTCCGGCCGCCGATGAGCAGCACGGCACCGCGATCGAGGTGGCGCTCTACAAGCAGTGGGGCGAGACGAAGGTGGACGGGTTCGGCATGCTCAACACCCCGTCCTGGCACTGGGGAAAACGCTAGCGCCGCACCGATTTCGGTCGCAATGCACGGCTGAACAGCACGTTGACCTGACGCATGGCCACACTGTAGGGCCACCACGCGACGCGCTTGAAGGCATACAGCGCACGGATATCGGCCGACGTGTAGATCAGGAACCGGTTGCGCTGCACGCCGGCCAGGATCTTGTCGGCTGCCTTCTCCGGCGAGATGGCATGGCCGGCGAACCGGTCCACCCACTTCCGCACGTTCGGATCCTCCCGGTCCACACCGGCGATCTGAACCGTCTGCACCAGACCGGTTTTCACCGCACCCGGCACCACGACCGAGACCCCGATGCGGTGGCGCGCCAGGTCGAATCGCAACACTTCACTCAGGCCGCGCAGCCCGTACTTGCTGGCGCTGTAGGCGCTGTGCCATGGCAAGGCCACGATGCCCGCGGCCGACGACACGTTGACCAGGTGCCCGCCGCGGCGGGCTTGCACCATGGGCGGTAGGAACGTCTCGATCACGTGGATCGGGCCCATCAGGTTGACGTCGATCATCGAACGCCAGTGTTGATGGGTGAGTTGGTCGACGGTCCCCCAGGCCGATATCCCGGCGATGTTCATCACCACATCCATCGACGAGTGCGCCGCATGGATGTCAGCGGCGAACGCCGCCACCTGGTCGTAGTCGGAGATGTCCAGAGCGCGGTGCGCCGGCACGTCGGCGCCGAGCGCCTTGGCGTCGTCGACCGTCTGGGCCAACCCGACTTCGTCGCGGTCGGTCAGATACAGCTCAGCGCCCTGAGCCGCCAGAGCAAGGGCGGTCGCCCGACCAATGCCGCTCGCAGCACCGGTGATCAGACACCGTTTCCCCTGGAAGTTCTCCTGAAGTTTCGCCCGACCGTTACCCGCGGTATCACTCCCCATGGCGCTGACCTTACCTGTGACGCTATCCCTGCTGGCCACCCCACAGTGCGTTGAGCCACAGTCGTTCCACCACGTCGAGGGCGCGAGCAGGATCGGCGCTGCGGCCGACGAAAGCCGAGTCGTGCGACAGCGTCATCGCTGTGGTCGCCACCAGGGTGCGAACCAGAGCGGGAAGATCGTCGGAGATCGGATGCGCGCCCTTGTCCTGTTCCACGAGACCGACAATCTTGTCGATCACGGCGTCCTCGAAATCGTTCATCAGATCGTGGATCTGTGCGTCGGTGTTCTGCGCCACCGTGCACGCCGCCATGATCGGATCGTTGGTCGCGAAGACGGTAGCCGCACTGCCGACCATCCGCTCGGCGAACGCCGCCGGGGTCTCGTCGGCCTCGCGGGGTGCGTAATCGTGCGTCAGCGCGGCGAGTTCCTCCATTGCGTCGGCCAGGATCACAGCCAGCACGGCGTACTTCGAGTCGAAGTAAAAGTAGAAGCCCGACCGGGCCACCCCGGCACGTTCGCTGATGGTGCTCACCGACAGATCGGCGAACGACTCCTCTTCGAGCAGTTCCCGCACAGCCGTCACGATGGCCTCGCGCTGCCGGTCCCCCCGGCTGCGACGGGCCTGCGGACGCCCGGTGGAGCTGCCGGAGCTCCCGGGTATCGATTCGGCGGTCATGGCATAAGACCTTTGCACTCGCGACGCGCCAGATCAAAACTTGACATGCGTCAAGTCTGGCAGTCAGGATGACCACAAGTGGTGACATCGACCACACTTCGTCAGCGTTTGTACGGTCAGGAGCGGCCCATGGCAACCATCAGCACCCCGCACTACCTGCTCGACCAGGCAAAGCGCCGCTTCACTCCGACGCCCAACACGCTGCCAGGAATGGGCGCGTTGGAAAAGCGGCTCAAAGCCAAGCAGTGGGACCAGTTCGTCTTCGCCGAGCCCCCGGCCGGCAGCGGACTCAAGCCGATCAGCGGCGACGCGGGTTTGCCGATCATCGGCCACATGATCGAGATCTTCCGGGGCGGTCCGGACTTCATCCTCGAGCTCTACCGCAAGCACGGTCCGATCTACTACGCCCAGTCCCCTGCGTTGTCGTCGGTGATGGCGCTCGGCCCCGACGCCACCCAGGCGGTGTTCTTCAACCGCAACAAGGATTTCTCGCAGCGCGCCTGGGACCCGGTCATCGGCCCGTTCTTCGAGGGCGGCCTGATGCTGCTCGACTTCGACGAGCACCTGTTCCACCGCCGGATCATGCAGGAGGCGTTCACCCGCACCAGGCTGAGCGGCTACATCTCACACATCGATTCGGTGGCCTCGTCAGTGTTGGCCAACGACTGGGTGGCCAACGACCCGCGCTTCCTTCTGCACCCGGCCATGAAGGAGCTCACGCTCGACATCGCCTCTGAGGTCTTCATGGGTGTGCCGGCCGGCACCGACCGCGCGCTGGTCACCACGGTCAACAACGCATTCACCACCACCACGCGGGCCGGCAACGCAATCGTGCGTACCCCGGTGCCGCCGCTGAAGTGGTGGCGCGGCATCCAGGCCCGCAAGACCCTTGAGGACTACTTCGCCAGCCGAATCAGCGAGAAGCGTCGCTCGGAGAGCACGGACATGTTCAGCGTGCTGTGCCACTCCGCCGACGAGGACGGGCAGAGCTTCACCGACGAGCAGATCATCAGCCACATGATCTTCTTGATGATGGCCGCCCACGACACGTCGACCTCGACGATGACGACGATGTGCTATCACCTGGCCGCCAACCCGGAGTGGCAGGAACGGCTGCGCGAGGACTCCGCCCGGATCGGCGACGGGCCGCTGGACTTCGAGTCGCTCGACAAGCTGGAGACCTACGACCTGGTGATCAACGAGTCGCTGCGGATGATGACGCCGCTGCCGTTCAACTTCCGCCAGGCCGTGCGCGACACCGACCTGCTGGGCTACTTCATCCCGGCCGGGACGAGCGTGGTGACCTGGCCCTCGATCAATCACCGGCTGCCCGAGCTGTGGACCGATCCGGAGAAGTTCGACCCGGATCGCTTTGCCGAGCCGCGCAACGAGCACAAGAGGCACCGCTACGCGTTCGCCCCGTTCGGCGGTGGAGCGCACAAGTGCATCGGCATGGTGTTCGGCCAGCTGGAGATCAAGACAGTGATGCACCGACTGCTGCGCCGCTACAAGCTGGAGCTGGCCAGCCCGGATTACCAGCCGAGCTACGACTACGGCGGCATGCCGGTGCCGATCGACGGCATGCCGATCGTGCTGCGCCCCTTGGGATGAGCTGCACTCAGTCGGTCGAGGCGGCGGCCTTGTGCCTCGTGGTGTTGTTCTTCGTGGCCTTGTTCTTCGCCGGACCCAACTTGGACCCGCCCGTTGGCCGCTTGACGACGTCGTGAGCTGAGTTCGCCGCACTTCGACCCGGCCGACCCGCCGATGCGTCGGCCGTCTCGTCGAGCTCGGCAACAACCTTCCGTTGACCCTGCAGCCTCGCGACAACGCCGTCGTGACGGTCGTCGATTCGGCGCGCGGCGTTGTCGGCGACCTGGGTGCGGATCGGCCGCGCCGCATCCGGTGCAGCCACGCGTCGACCGGTCGACAGGTCGGCCGGCCCGTCATCGTCGCCGGCCTGCGGGGCCGGCTCGACCGCCGGGTGCGTCACGGCCGCGGGCACGCCGGCTTGGCTCGTCGGGGTGCCCGGCAGATCGGGCAACGAGATCCCGAAGGTGTTCTCGATCGTGGTCTTGACGGTGTCCCACGACGCCTCCTTCAGGAAGCCACCCAGCACATTCTCGATGACCGCCAGGGTGGCGTTCTCGGTATCCGGGTCGTCGGCCGACGGCGGTTCCTTGATGCCCAATGCGATTTGGGCGCCTTCGGTCAGTGCCTTCTGCAATTCGGGTAATGCAGCGGCAACTTGTTCGGGGGGCGGTGCGAGCTCGAGCCGCTTGGTTTCCCAGGGCTTGGTGTCGCGGTCGTAGCCGAGGTCGATGAGCACCTTCAGCGTCGGCTCGACAGCGTCGAGAACCCGAATGGGCACACCGATGTCGTAGAACGGCTGCAGCAACGCCAGGTGCCGCGCAGAGATCGTGATGTAGCGATTTCCGTTGTCGTCGTAGCCGTCGAACACCACCGAGTCGGTGTCGGTGGTGTTGGGGTCCAGCCCGAAATAGAAGCTGTGCTGGTAGAAGAAGCCGAGCACGCCATTGGCGAACGACAGCGGATTCAGATAGGCAGGAGCATCGGAGGCGAGGTCGTATTCCCAGCTGATGTCGGTGATCTGGTAGTCGGTGTGGGGACTGCTCCCTCCGAACGTCACCCCCGCGATGGGCAGGGTGAACGCCGGAAAGCGGGCCAGGATCCCGCCGTTGGGCCGGTCGGGATTGCCCATCACCAGGAAGCTGACCTCGTCCGGGTCGAGCGCATCCGCGGCGCCGGCGTCGCGCTGCGCCTGTAGCGCCTGCAGTTCCTTCAGGACGACGTCGGCGCTCGATGAGTAGCCGACCACGACGACGCGCGCCTCCCCGTCTGCGTCGGGGCCGGCCTCCTTCGTCTTCTCAGCGGCCAGCGCTTGGCGTAGCTGACGGCCCAGGCTGTCGACGCCGTCGGCCTGCTGGCGATCGAAGTCTGATGCCGGCGTCCAGGCGGTCGCGTTCCACGTGGCGATCTGGAACTGGTCGCCCGCGCAATCCGCGCCCGTCGCGCACAGCCCGTAGTTCGGGTCCCCCGGCCGGATGTATCCGTCGAGTTCGTTCTCCATCAGTAGCCCGGTGCCGTTTCCGTTGCCGCCCATGGCCAGGACCGTCTTGGCCAGCAACTCGGCGTACCGGTTGCTCAGCCCCGCCCACGGTGTCGCCGCCGTGACCACCGCCACCACCGTGCAGCTCGCCGCGGTCGCCGCCACGAGCGTCCAAACCGATCTCACCAGAGCCCCTCCCCCGATCTACCCCAACCGCCTGAGCGGACAGCCTACGGAGACGCTGCTTGGCGGCCCGCGCCGAGGCCGGTGGTCACCGTCAGGCCGCCGTCATCAGGCGGTTGGCACAGGCGATCACCGCCGACAGCGCCGACTGCACGGGATCTTCGGACACCCCGACCGCCCAGCAGCGGTGCAGGCCATCGCAGCCCTCGATGAAGGTGGCGGTCTGCCCGTCCGTCGGCAGCTGATGAAACGACGTCGTCTCGACGCTGACGCCGCAGTCGTGCAGCATCGCGGTCAACGCCGCGACGGGCCCACTGGCCGCGGTGGTCGAGGTCTCGATCGTGTCGCCGATGGCGAGTGTGGCCCGGTAGGTGCGGGCCTGCGGCCCGAGACGGCCACGCGCACGCTCTTCGGTGCAGGTGAACTGCCCGAGCCGTAGCGGCCCGGCCGACGGTGCGTACTCGCCGAGGAACTGCTCCCAGGATGTCGCCGCGCCGGCTTCGCGCAGATCACGCGGCAACGGGGTGGTGAAGTGCGCTGAGAATGGCATCGGATCACCCGATTGCGGTGCTGGTGAAGTGGGATACATGTGCCGGTCTTCTCTTGCTCAGAGGAAGTGACCGACGAGGTAGCGAACGACCCACAGCGGGGGGTCGGTCTGATCAGACCCCGCTGCGGGTTGCTACTACGAGTCGCCTTGGCACGTTGGCGATGCTAGACGCAGCCCGTCGGATCGCGCAAACGCTTTTGATCCGTAATCTCTTCGGGGTGGAAGCCTCATGAGTGTCGGTGAGGTCGTTCTGCTTGTCGTCGCCGGCATCGGCGGCGGGCTGACCGGCAGTATCGCCGGCCTGGCCTCGGTGGCCACCTATCCCGCGCTGCTGTTGATCGGGCTGCCGCCGGTGACGGCCAACGTCACCAACACGGTGGCGCTGGTGTTCAACGGCGTGGGGTCGGTGCTGGGGTCGCGGCCTGAGCTGGCCGGGCAGAGCGCGTGGATCAAGCGCATCGTGCCGGTCGCGGTGGCCGGCGGCGCGGTCGGCGCGGCGCTGCTGTTGTGCACACCGGCCGAGGGCTTCGAGAAGGTCGTACCGTTCCTGCTGGCGTTCGCCTCGGTGGCGATCCTGCTGCCGCGTGGCCGTCGACAAGAGACCCGGGTGGCCGACCATCGCGAGCACCGCATGAAGGTGGCCATGGAGGCCGGGGCCATCTTCGTGATCACGATCTACGGCGGGTACTTCGGTGCGGCGGCGGGAGTGCTGCTGCTGGCGCTGTTGTTGCGCACCGGTGGTGCGACGCTGGCGCACGCCAACGCCGGCAAGAACGTGATCCTCGGCGTGGCCAATTCGGTTGCCGCCGTGGCCTTCATGGTGATCGCCCCGGTGTACTGGCCGGCTGTGGTGCCGTTGGGCGTCGGCTGCCTGATCGGCTCACGCCTCGGGCCGGTGATCGTCCGCCACGCGCCGGCGACTCCGCTGCGGCTGCTGATCGGTGCGGCCGGTGTGGCCCTGGCCGTCAAACTCGCGCTCGACACCTACTGACCCCCCGCGAGCAGTCGCAGATGTCCCCGACACGCCGGTGTTTCCGGTACATCTGAGTCTGGTCGCCGGAGCACTGGGCCATCACCCGAAGGGGTTGTCGCCCTTGGTGACCCGAGTTCCCAGTGCCAGGAGATTCTCCGCCGAGGCGTGCAGCTGCTCCCCGGCCTCCCGACTGGCCCGCCCGGCCAGATACCGCGACCAGGTGCCCTCGATGACGATGCCGAGCTTGAAACAGGCCAGCGCCACATACCAGTCGAGCCGGTCGGTCTGCCTACCCCCGGCCGCGCGGTACGCCTCGATCAACTCGCCGCGGTCGGCCAGTCCGCCGAGCGCTGCCAGGGCCGATCCGGCGTTGATGGGATTGGGATCGTCCGGCCAGCACACCAGCATCCAGCCCAGGTCGAGCAGCGGATCACCGATCGTGCACATCTCCCAGTCGATGAAGGCGGCCAACTCGGGAGTCGTCCGGCGCAGCAGAACGTTGTTGAGGTGGGCGTCGCCGTGCATGATCCCGGGCTCGGCATCGGCCGGACGATTGTCTTCCAGCCATTGCGCCAGCTGCGCCACCCCGGTCAACGATTCGGGCCGATACGCGTCGTGGCGGTAACTCTCCAGCAGGCCGAGGAACTGCGGGACCTGGCGGGCCAGAAACGATCCCGGCCTGCGGATGGCGGCCAACTCGCTGTTCTCCCAGGCGACGTTGCCCAGTTCGGCGAGGCTCGCCGCGTATGACAAGCCGACGCGGTGACGGAGGCCGGCATCGTCCTGGTAGGCCGGACTCACCTCGGTACCGGGGTTGAACCCGTCGACCTCCTCCATGAGGTAGAACACCACGCCGATCACATCGAGATCGGTACAGGCCGCGATGAAGCCGGGATGCGGTACGGCCGAGCCGGCCAGGGTACGCAGCACCGCGATTTCACGCAGCATGGTCTTGTCACTGGTCGGCCGAGGATGTAAAGGCGGACGCCGCAACACCATTCGGCGGCCATCGACGTTCATGCCCACGACGATGTTCTGCGTTCCACCGGTCAAAGGCGCCACGTCGGTCAGCGTCGTGCCGATCCGTTGATCCCGCAGCCATCGGCTGATCGCCTCTTGATCGGTGGCGTTGAGCGTCGGCAGTTCCTGGACGTCCTCGGGCATGCAGTCATGGTGCCAGTTGGCCGCTCGGATCAGCGCAGGTTCGCCACCGTGAGCAAGTATTCCCACGGCATCGACGAGCCCTGACGGAACCGATCGGCCAGCGCGGCGATCTCGGCATCGAGGGCGGTGACCTTGTCAGCATCCTCGGCGATCGCCCGGTAGGCCGCGATCGTCGGACCGTAGGCGGCCTTGAAATGATCGCGGAATTCGGCGCCGTCGGCGTACGCCCCGACGTCCAGTTCCCGCCGATCACAGGTCAATCCGGCGACCCGGTCCCCCAGCAGGGTGCGGACGTAGCCCTCGTCGCCCCACAGCGGCGGCGCCGACACCCCCGGGGGCGGTGGCGGCACGTACGGCTTCATCGTGGCGAACAGTTGCCCGACGAATCCCTCTGGCGTCCAGGAGATCAGACCGATGCGTCCGCCCGGGCGGGTCACCCGGACGAGTTCGTCGGCGGCCTGCTGGTGGTGCGGGGCGAACGTGGAGTGGAACGAGGCGAACGCCGAGGCGTTGCCTTACGCCGACGATTCCTTCGACGTCGTGCTGTCGTGCATCGGGGTGATGTTCGCCCCGCACCACCAGCAGGCCGCCGACGAACTCGTCCGGGTGACCCGCCCGGGCGGACGCATCGGTCTGATCT
>NZ_LZJD01000115.1:0-37008 GCF_001666875.1 Mycobacterium sp. E802 | reverse complement strand
CGGCCGTTCGCCCGGCTGATCGCCTCCACCGGTGACAGCGTCACCACCTACGGCGAGCCTTGGAACATGAACTGAGCACATGAACTGAGCTCATGAACTGAGCAGTGGACAAAGGCGGCCCCCGGAAACATCCGGGGGCCGCTTTTGTATCTGTCGGCTTGTGTTCAGGTCCGGTCGGCGCTGGTGTGCTTGGCGGTGTCCGGGCTCGGGCCGGTGCCCGGACCAGTGACATGCTCGTGCTTACCGCTGGACCCATTGGCGTTCTCGGCGAGCAGATCCCGGATCTCGGTGAGGATGCTCAGCTCGGTGTCCTGGGCCTGTTCCACCTCGCCGCGCTCACGCAGTTTCTTGTACGGCAAGACGATGACGAAGTAGATGACAGCGGCGACGATCAGGAAGTTGATGGCCGCTGACAGCACGGCGTTGAAGTCGACGAACTGCTCGGGATCGCCGCCCAGGGAGATTTTGAGGATGCCGTATTCCCGGTCGCCGCCGGCGCCGACGCGGTCGACGAGTGGCTGGATCACCTTCTCCGTGAACGCTGTGACCAACCCGGTGAAGGCGGCGCCGATGACCACAGCAACCGCCAGATCGATGACGTTGCCACGGGAGAGAAACTCTTTGAAGCCTTTCAACATACTTCGGACCCTTCCTGCAGTGGGGTGTACTGGGTGCGACAAGCAAACAGTAACGGAGTAACAGGCAGGCCTGCGGTTGTTGTGCGCCTGAGGAATCAGTGAATTGTCAAGGTGACGGCCTGCACCAGACTGGTGGCCGCCACCTCATTGGCCGAGCGCGCGGGCAGCGCCACCAGGGCCACGCGATCACTGCCGGCCCCGGCTGCGCGGCCCTTTTCCGACACCAGCACCACGACCGCGCCCGAGGCGACCACGACGGGCCGGGCCGGCTTCTCGTCGTCCCGATCGGTACTGACCGTCAGCACATCGACCACGTCGCCGGCGCGGATCAGATCCAATAGCGCGGTGTCCTCCAGGGTCAGCGGCACGATGCGGGCGTCGGGCCCGGCGGTCGATTCGGCCAGCCGCGACCCCAGTAGCCGAACATCGGTGAGCACTTCGCCACGCCGGGCCGGTGCGGTCAGCGTCGCGCCGAGCACCGCCTCGACGTCGTGTTGTGCGCCGTCGGGCACCGACGCGCTACTGCGTCGCTCCAACCGCACGTCGGCGCTGGTCAGCGCGACGCCGGGGGTCAGGTCGTGAGCGGCGACGGCAACATCGGAGTAGTCGCCATGCGGATCGGAGCGTAGGGCCGCGACGGCTGCCAACACCACCAGCCCGGCGGCAGCCACGCGGCGCGCAGCCACCGTACGGGTCCAATCAGGCCGCGCAGCGGTCAGCCGACGCCAAGGCGGTGGGTTGAGAGACTCGGCCATGGCGCCACGTTAAGCGCGACCGGACCGACGGGGGAACGGCGATGTTCGCCGTCTTGTGGATAACCCAGCCCTGTGGATAACCCAGGTCGGTGAATTGGGCGCTAGCTCGACGCGGCGGCCGGGGCCGGGCTGGAGCTGCTCGACGACGAGGTGCTCGATGACGAGCTGCTCGACGACGAGGATGAGGAGTCGGAGGACGTGCTCGACGAGCTGCTCTCGGAGCTCTTGGCCGAGCCGTTGGACGAGCTCTTGCCTGACTCGCGGTTGTCGGTGCGGTAGAAGCCGCTGCCCTTGAACACAACTCCCACTGAGCCGAAGAGCTTGCGCAGCTTGCCCGAGCACTTGGGGCAGGTGGTCAGCGCGTCATCGCTGAAGGCCTGCACCGCATCGAACCGATTGCCGCACTCAGTGCATGCGTAGGAATAGGTAGGCACGAAAACCCTCCGAGTTGGTCAAACTTGTTAGCACTCTACCGGCTCAAGTGCTAGAACCGCTAGGTGGGCTAGGTCATTCCCGGTCATTCCCGTCGAGCGATCCCGCTATCCCGGATAACGCGGCGCGATCATCACCGGCACCGGGGAATGGCGCAGGATCTTGCCCGCGGCCGAGCCGAGGAACACCTGCCGGCTCGGAGCCGCCGCGCCCGAGCCCAGCACCAGCAGGTCCCCGGGGCGCCATGGCACGCTCTGCACCGCCGCACCCCAGTCATGCCCCGCGCCCACCACCACCTCGGCATCCTCGATCGGCATGTGGTCGCGAATCGCGTTGAGCTGCCTGGTGATCTCGGCCCGGGTGCGCCGGGTCCACTGCGCCACCACCAACTCCTCGGCCGAGGACTCGATGGATCCGTAGAACGCCGCGGTGTTGCGGACGGTGAACGACACGATGCGCAGGCCGGCCGACCAGTCCTCGGCCCATGTGGCGGTGGCCGGGATGAGGCCGTTGACGTCGGCCTCCCCGCCGTAGGCGGCGGTGAGTCGGCGGATCCGCCCGCTGGTCTCGGCGTACCCGCGCGGCGCGAAAGCCACCGGCACCCGTGCGGTGTGCACGAGGCGTTCGGTCACGCTGCCCAGCGTGATCCGCCCGAGCATCCCCGACGAGGAGGATCCCACCGACACCACCGACACCCGATTGGCATCCGCCAGTTCCATCAACCCTGTTGGTATCGACGAGGACTCGTGTACCACCTGGCTGAGGGTGACGTCGGTGGGCAACTCGGTCACGGCCCGCTGCAGGGCCTGGGCGGCCTGCGTGCGGACATAACCCAGATACTCCGTCTCGACCGGGTCGTCCCGCCAGGCCCGCTCCACCACGGCCGCCGCGATCACCGGTTCCCCGGTGGTGCGGGCGATCTAGACGGCCAGATTCAGCGGTGCGCTGCTGTGCCGGCTGGCGCTGAACGCCGCCAAGATGGTCACGACGCATGCTCCTGGGTGTCGAGCCGCGATACGACATGCGTGACCGGGATCTGATGCTCGGCACGGGCCCGGTCGACGACGTCGAAGCGCTGCCACACCGAATCTTCCGGTGGCAGTGTCGAAATCACGATCTGATCGGGGCGGAATGTCTGGACGCCGTGGGACAGGGCTCGCAGCGGACGATAGTCACCCAGCTCGCCGTCGGCTTGCAGGCCGTCGCTGCGCAGCGTGCCCAGGGTCTGGTCGAGGCGCTGCTGGGCGGCGCGCCGGGTGGCCTCGGAGATGTCGAGGGGGCCGTGGGTGGCGGCCACCCCCGTCTCGATCGGACTGGCCGGCACCACCACGTGATAGACGGTGTCGCGGTCGGCGCCGATGCTGCGCAGCTCCTCGAGAAGTTCACTGGATTCCACGGTCTTGTTGGCCAGCACCAGAACTCGATGTGGCGGCGGTGATCCTTCGGCGCGCGTCTCTTTGGCCTCCGGCCTGCGCTTGACGAACCACCGATTGGCCAGGAACAGCACGATCACCACGGCCCAGGACAACAGGCTCAGCGTCAAGGCTTTTCGGTTGTCGCCGCCCTGGACGAACATCTGCACCAGGATCGCCACGATGGCCACGGCGGTCAGGATCGACAGCACCGGGAACAGCCACATCTTGACCTTGAGGGTGTCCGGGGATGTCCGGTAGCGCAGCAGGATCTGCGAGATCGCGATCAGCAGATAGACGAACAGGATCACCGCACCACTGGAATTCAACAGGAACGCGAAGATGGTGTTCGGGGAGAACGCGGCGGCGATCACGCAGACGAACCCGACCACCGACGAGGTGAGGATCGCCGTGGCCGGAACACCGCGCCGGGTCACCGCCACCAGCTGCGGCGGCGCCTCGCGACGGGCGGCCAGTACGAACAACATTCGCGATGCCGTGTACATCCCGGAGTTCAGGCAACTCAGCACGGCCGTGAGCACCACGGCGTTCATGATGTGGTCGGCATAGGGAATGCCCAACTCGGTGAACGCCGCGACGAACGGCGAGGCCGCGGTCTGCTCGCTGTTCCACGGCAGGATCGTCACCAACAGGAACGCCGACCCGACGAAGAAGATCAACACGCGGATGATCACCGAGTTCGCGGCCTTGGCCACCGCGCGTTCCGGATCGGCCGATTCGGCCGCGGCGATGGTGGCGATCTCGGCGCCGACCATCGAGAAGATCACCGTCACCACGCCGACCGTGATGGCCGTGGCGCCCAGCGGGAAGAACCCGCCGTGCGCGGTGAGGTTGGAGAAGTCCATGTCCTTGTCCGGCCACAGCCCGAAGACGAACAACCCGCCAAGGGCCAGGAACACCAGGATCGCCGCGACTTTCACCCCGGCGAACCAGTATTCGAACTCGCCGAACGAGGACACCGAGAACAGGTTGGTGGCCGTCATCGCGATCAACAGGACCAGCGCGGTGAGCCACAGTGGCACGTCGATCCAGTACTGGATGATCTTGGCGCCGGCGATCGCTTCGAAGCCGACGACGATCACCCAGAAATACCAATACAGCCAGCCCACCGAGAACCCGGCCCAATTGCCCAGCGCGTTGCGGGCGTAGTCGGCGAACGACCCGGTCGACGGATTGGCCACGGCCATCTCGGCCAGCATCCGCATCACCATGATGATCAGCAGGCCCGCCAGGGCATACGTGATGAACGTGCCTGGGCCGGTGTCGCCGATCACCACGCCCGACCCCACGAACAGGCCGGCGCCGATCACCCCGCCGATCGCGATCATCCGGAGCTGTCGCTGACTGAGTGCCTTCTTCAACGCCGGCGTTTCGCCCATGTCCGTCGCCTCTCTTCTCATATGAGGACAACCGCATACCCCGACATGAGCGAAGCTATGCTCAGCCGCCCAACGTCGTCAGCCCGCCCGCCGGCGTCAGCGCATGCGTCATCCGCACGTCGTGCGGTTCGGCCGGCAACTGGTCGACCAGCTCGTCGTCACGCACCACGGCGACCAACCGGGCCTGCGGTGCGGCGTAGGTCAGGCTGCGGTCATAGAACCCGGCGCCCCGGCCCAACCGCGTGCCGTGCCGATCCACGGCCAGGGCCGGCACCAGGATCGTCGCGGCGTCGGCAATCCGGCTCGCGGGCAACCACGGTGGCGGCGGTTCGCGCAGACCGAACTCGGCCGCGACCAACACCCCGGGCTGATACGGGCCCCACTGCATCGGCCGGGCGCGGCCGTCGTCGTCGTTGCGCGCCACCGGAAGGAGCACGCGCACACCGAGTTCCGCCAGGGTGTCCAACAGGGCCGCCGACCCCGGCTCGGAGCCCACCGGAACATAGGCGCACACCGTCTGCCCGGCGGTGGCCAGGGCGGGCAACCAACGGCAAAGTGCCTGCGCCTCGCGGTCGCGGATCTCGGCGGGCACGGCCCGTCGGGCACGCAGAACGTCGGCTCGCAACTCGGTCTTGGTCGGCGGGGTCACGCCCTCCACCATTTCAGAACTGACGTTAGTGTGTGAACGATGAGCACCTCTCATAAGGCGCCTGAAGTGCCGATTCCCTACACGGCCGTGGTCCCCGCGGCCGGTCTGGGCACGCGCTTTCTGCCCGCGACCAAGACGGTCCCCAAGGAATTGCTCCCGGTGGTCGACACGCCCGGCATCGAGCTGGTCGCGGCCGAGGCGGCCGAGGCCGGCGCCGAGCGGCTGATCATCATCACCTCCGAGGGCAAAGACGGTGTGGTCGCACACTTCGTCGAAGACCTGGTGCTGGAGGGCACGCTGGAAGCCCGCGGCAAGAAGACCATGCTGGAAAAGGTGCGCCGGGCTCCCGAGCTGATCAAGGTCGAGTCGGTGGTGCAGGCCGAGCCGCTGGGCCTGGGGCATGCGATCAGCTGCGTCGAGAATGCGCTGTCGCCCGACGAAGACGCGATCGCGGTGCTGCTGCCCGACGATCTGGTGTTGCCGACGGGCGTGTTGGAGACCATGTCGAAGGTGCGGGCCAAGCGTGGCGGCACCGTGTTGTGCGCGATCGAGGTGCCCGGCGACAAGATCAGTGCCTACGGCGTCTTCGACGTCGAGACGGTGCCCGACGCGGCCAACCCGAACGTGTTGCGGGTCAAGGGCATGGTCGAGAAGCCCAAGGCCGAAGATGCGCCGTCGCCGTACGCCGCGGCCGGTCGCTACATCCTGGACCGGGCGATCTTCGATGCGCTGCGCCGGGTTTCGCGCGGGGTGGGCGGCGAGATCCAGCTGACCGACGCCATCGCGCTGTTGATCGACGAGGGGCATCCCGTGCACGTGGTGGTGCATCGCGGAGCCCGACACGACCTGGGAAATCCCGGCGGCTACCTGAAGGCTGCGGTTGACTTTGCGTTGGAACGTGACGACTACGGCCCCGAGTTGCGGCAGTGGTTGGTCGGACGATTGGGCTTGGCCGGTCAGGAGGGCTAGCGACACGCTGGTCCGGTAGCCGCGCCCGAGGGCTCGCAGACGGGATAGAAAGGCGTGTTGTGCGTTCGGTCGAGGAACAGCAGGCTCGGGTAGCGGCCGCCGCGGTGGCGCCCCGGCCGGTGCGGGTGGCCATCGCCGAGTCACAGGGCCTGATGTGCGCCGAGGAGGTCGTCACCGAGCGGCCCATGCCGGGATTCGACCAGGCCGCGATCGACGGGTATGCCGTGCGCAGCGTCGACGTGCTGTCGGTCGGCGACGGTGCCGGCGAGATCAGCCTGCCGGTGATGGGCTCGATCGAGGCGGGGGCGCGTACCCCCAGCCGATTGCAACCGCGCCAGGCGGCCCGGGTGCAGACCGGCGCGCCGATGCCGACGCTGGCCGACGCGGTGCTGCCGCTGCGGTGGACCGACGGCGGGGAGAGCCGGGTCCGCATCCTGCGTAGTGTGCGTTCGGGCGCCTACGTCCGGCGCACCGGTGACGACGTGCAACCCGGCGACGTCGCGGTGCGGGCCGGCACCATCATCGGCCCGGCCCAAGTCGGGTTGCTCGCCGCCGTCGGGCGCGACCGGGTGCTGGTGCACCCGCGGCCGCGGTTGTCGGTGATGTGCGTGGGGGGCGAACTCGTCGACGTGTCCCGTACCCCGGGCACCGGGCAGGTCTACGACGTGAACTCCTACGCACTGGCTGCCGCCGGTCGTGACGCGGGCGCGGAGGTCAACCGGGTCGGCATCATCAGTACCGATCCGCGGGAGCTCCGGGAAACCGTTGAGGGCCAAGTCAATCGGAACGAGATCGTGGTGATCGCCGGTGCCGTGGGCGGGGCAGCCGCCGAATCGGTGCGCAGTGTGCTGTCCGAACTCGGTGAGATGGAGGTGTCGCGCATCGCGATGCATCCCGGCTCGGTGCAGGGCTTCGGCCAGCTCGGCCGCGATCGCGTTCCCGTCTTCCTGCTGCCCGCCAACCCGGTGAGCGCGCTGGTGGTGTTCGAGGTGATGGTGCGGCCGCTGATCCGGCTTTCGCTGGGCAAGCGCCAGCCGATGCGTCGCGTGGTCCAGGCCCGCACGCTGTCGCCGATCAGCTCGGTGGCCGGGCGCACCGGGTATCTGCGCGGACAGTTGATGCGCGATCAGGACACCGGCGAGTACCTGGTGCAGGCACTCGGCGGGGCGCCCGGTGCGTCCACCCACCTGCTGGCGACGCTGGCCGAGGCCAACTGTCTGGTGGTGATTCCCAGCGAGGTCGAGGAGGTTCGCACCGGCGAAACCGTGGATGTGGCATTCCTGGCCCAGCGTGGCTGATAAGACTTCATTCGATGAATGACGGTGTGACGAATCGACGGTGTGGATGAGCCTGTTCCGGTCCGACGGATTTCACCCTGGTTGGCCCGGTCCGATCGGGCCGCTGCGGGTGCCGGCCGGGGTGGTGCGGCTGCGTCCGGTGCGGCTGCGCGATGCTGCGGTGTGGAGCCGGACCCGGCTTGCCGACCAGGCACATCTGGAACCGTGGGAACCGGTGAGCGGGGTGGATTGGCATGTCCGCCATGCTGTCTCGTCCTGGCCCGCGATCTGCTCGGGGCTGCGCAGCGAGGCCCGGCGCGGGCGGATGCTGCCGTACGTGATCGAGCTCGACGGGCAGTTCGCCGGTCAGCTCACGATCGGAAACGTCACCCACGGGGCGTTGCGCTCGGCCTGGATCGGCTACTGGGTGGCCAGCGACAAGACCGGGGGAGGGGTGGCCACCGGCGCGCTGGCGCTGGGCCTGGACCACTGCTTCACCGGGGTGCAGTTGCATCGGGTGGAGGCCACGGTGCGGCCGGAGAACGCCGCGAGCCGGGCGGTGCTGGCGCGGGTGGGGTTCCGCGAGGAAGGCCTGTTGCGGCGCTACCTCGAGGTCGACGGCGCCTGGCGCGACCACCTTCTGGTGGCGATCACCTTGGAGGAGCTGACGCATTCGGCGGCGCAGGGGCTGGTCTCGGCCGGGCGCGCGAGTTGGTGCTGATCTCACTGTTTGCCGCGAGACAGCACACAGGGTCGTGACGACGTCGGTTTGAGTGCCCTGGCGTCATTCTCGTGAGCAATCGTGGCCTAGAACCTGTTACCGATGTGACACATGTGACTGTTGGTGCTTGTATCCAGGGAATTACAGGTGTGTAATTGTCTCGGCGCGCCGTCCATGGATGCGCTGGTCACAGACCTAGCCTGAAGGGGAAAGGAGCAGGCTTCATGCCAAGCATCCCCCAGTCACTGCTGTGGATTTCCCTCGTCGTTCTCTGGCTCTTCGTGCTGGTTCCGATGTTGATCAGCAAGCGCGACTCGGTGCGTCGTACCAGCGACGTCGCCCTGGCGACACGAGTGCTCAACAGCGGCCGCAACGCGCAACGGCTACGTCGTGGCCCGGCTGCCGGGCACCACAGTGACCCGGACTGGCAGCCCAGCGCCGACCATCTCGACGATGAACTCGACGAAGATCTCGAGACCGACGAGGCCCCGGCCGAGGTTCGGATCCATGCCACCGTGCAGCGCACGGTGGTGGTGGCCGCGGTCGGTGTCGAGACTCCCGAACCCGACTACCTCGACGTCGACATCGTCGACGAGGATTCCGGGGCGCTGCCCGTCGGCGCGATGGCGGCCGAGGCGCAACCCGAACTCGACTTGGAATTCGACAGCGCCCCCGAGCCCGCCCCCGAGCCTGCTCCCGAGCCTGAAGCGGAGCCCGAGCCCGTCGAGAGCTTTGAGGCGGTCGAGTCGGAGGCCGAAACCGAGCAGATCCCAACGGATCTCGAAGAGCCCGGTGACGGGCAGGACGCCGAGGACCTCGACGACCTTTCCGACGACGAGTACGAATACGTCGCCGACTCGTCCGGTTTGGAACCCGAGGCCGAAGAAGATCCGGCTGACGACGACCGGGCCGGCGCACCCGTCTCGTCACTGAGCGCGACCCGCCAGCGGCGGTTCGAATCCGACAAGACCGCGGAGATCAGCGCCCGCAAGTTCCGGTTCCGTAAGCGCGTGCTGGCGGTGCTGGCCGTCACGATGCTGTTCTCGGGGGCCGCGGCCCTCCTGCTGACCCCGTCGGCCTGGTGGCTGTGTGGCACGGCAGGCGCGCTGACCGTGCTGTATCTGGCCTACCTGCGGCGGCAGACCCGCATCGAGGAGCAGCTGCGGCGTCGTCGTGCCCAACGGATGGCCCGGTCCCGGCTGGGAGTGGAGAGCACCGAGGACCACAAGCTCGACGTGGTGCCGGCCCGGCTGCGGCGCCCCGGTGCGGTGGTGCTCGACATCGACGACGAGGATCCGATCTTCGAGCACCTGGCCTACACGTCGTACTCGTCGACGGCCCGCGATTACGATCTGCCGCGCGCTTCCGGCCAGTAAGCGGCCGGTTTCCGGTTGGGGCCCGACGGCTGGTAGCCTTTCGTTCCGGTATCAGGGGCTATAGCGCAGTTGGTAGCGCGTCTCGTTCGCATCGAGAAGGTCAGGGGTTCGATTCCCCTTAGCTCCACAAATAAAACCGCTGGCAACAGCGGTTTTTTTGTTCGTTAACTGGGGCGCTTCGTCGCCGGGGATGCGTTGGGTACGCAGCGATGCAGCCGGGGCCTTACCTCAGAGTCTCGAATAAGAGCTCTCCGTAAAACTTGACATCGTCGATCGTCGTATCCCGCCCCTCCGGGAGTTGCTTCATCTTGCTCGCTGACGTACGAGCATTCCTCCGGAACCATAGATCTGCATGAAGAAGTGCGTCTTCGCGTATCTGCCGAGGGGCTGTCGCGAGCTGCGACCGCACCTGTCGTGCTGTCGACTGATCGAGCAAGAGCCGTGAAATGTCCAGTAGGTCCGTGGCTTCCTTGTCCGATGGGCGGTTCGGGAGATTTTGAAGTTTCATGGCGACGAGCGGACCTGGCTCTGCGACGCGCACTTCGACCGCATCCAGATTGTCAGCCCTCAGGATCATTGGTGTAGCGGTCGTGTCGGCCCAGCCATGCGCAAGCACGTGCAGTCTGTCTGAAGGATCTTCGGGAAGGGGTTCGTAGTCGGAGTCCTTTACCTCGAGCACATCGACCCTGACTGTCCCGGCGGGAGTTTCGATCAGAGCTCCCGCGGGTCCCGCCTGCTTCGCTCCGCTGCTGAGCAACAGGTCAAGTTGCGACGGGTCGTCACCCCGCCGACGGTCCACCGTGTCGACGTCTGTTGTGGCCCGGTACGGGCTGCTGAGTCGGCATACGACTGCTAGCCCGCCTATCAGGACGACGGCACGCCCGGTTCGCTCGATCGCGATCGGGATGGCATGTACGAGCGCGCTCATCGAGGATCCAGCCAAGTCGACGCTAGGAGGAGGCGACTGACTACCAGACACGGATCCACCTCGCAGGAGGAGTCCACTCAGACAGGATCTCTAGGCCGCGGCCGGGATCTTGAGCCAGATCTAATGCGACAAACAGGGGATGTGCGAGCGGCCATGCCGATTGTGAGTAGTCGGTCACCCGATGCGTCGAAACGACGCGTACCGGCGCGGCTCTGAGCGTCGCGGATCGAGTGGATGATGTCGCCGCCGGGCCCAGGACTTGGACGGCTCGCCGGAGAGTGGCGTCGTCGGGTACGTAGAGGACCGGAGGGTAGTCGCGACGTAGTGCGATTGGCGCGCCGTAGATCAGCGCCGCGGGGGAGTCGGTCAATGCCCACCCCGGCCCACTTCCGTTGTCTTGCCCGACTTTCAGGGTGTTAAGCAATATCCTGTCGTCGCCTGGGAGAGACGCAACGTCCAGTGATGCAGGTTGCCAGGCCGATACGAGACTCCAAAACAGATCGGGTACAACGGCGGTCAGGCCGTCGATCAAATGCGCTTCTCGGAGGCGGCCGACGACGTCGGAAACTGTGCTCGGTGATCGGCCGATTCGCTTTGCGATTGATCGGACCCTCACAGGCTCTCGTGGATTGAGAAGTAGGTCGGTCGCGACCTCTAGCCCACTATTTCCGGAGAATGGGTCGGCGTTTCGATGTGCGCGCGGTTGAGTCGTCTCGATATCGGCATCGACAAACAGCCCAGGGCCAACCACGTGCATGTGGCCGCGAAGATCAAGCCATCCCCAGTCTGTATTGCGTAAATAGCTTCGTGCATCTGCTGTGATTCTGTTGGCGACGAGGACCTTGGTGGTCGGTTGGCCGTCCGCCGCTCCCGGAGTTCGGCGGTTCCATCGATCAACCTTTTCCCGTAGTCCGTCGACGGAGGCGAGGGATGCGTATTTGACCTCGATGGGTACGGTTCTGCCGCCCGGGACGTCGACCCAGATATCGACGTGCGTGTCAGGATCGTTCGCCTTGGTCGCTGTCAACCCAATGCTGGTTAAGGCGTCGATGAGCGCTTGTTCAGGTTCGATCCCGTTCTGGATCATATCCACAACAGTGACAGCTGTTCGGTGTTCGGTCAAGACCGAACACCGAACGTTTCGTTAGATCTCTGCAGCGACGTGGGGGCTCATTTGACGCTCTATCTCCGCGCCCGCAAGGTGATCGGCAGATCGTCGGCCGGCGTCGGCCCGGTGCCCCAGGTCAGCTGAGGCCGGTAGTCGTCGGGCACGCTCCACTCGAACCGCCTCAGCATCTGGTGCATCGTGGTCTTCACCGTCATGTCGGCGAACTGCTGCCCGATGCACTTGTGCGCCCCACCGCCGAACGGCGCGAACACGTAGCGGCTTACCGCGGCGCGCGACGCGGCGTTGTTCACGAACCGTTGTGGGTTGAACGTGTCGGGTTCGGGCCACCAGTCGGAAAGCCGCATGGAGGCATAGACATTGATGGCGACCTGGGTTTTGCGGGGGACGAAGTGGCCGACGATCTCGGTGTCGCGGATGGTTTGGCGGAACAGTGCGCCCGCCGGGGCGTACATCCGAAGGGTCTCTTTGAACGCGGCATCGAGCAGAGGGTAGGCCTCCAGGTCGAGGACCGTGGGGCTGTCGTTGGGCAGGCTGACCGCCTCGTCGCGAAGCGCGTCCTGCCACTGCCGGTTTCGGCCCAGCTCGTAGGTGAGCATGGACAGCGCGATCGCAGTGGTGTCGTGTGCGGCCATCAGCAGGAAGATCATGTGGTTGACGATGTCGGCCGGGGTGAACCGGGCGCCGTCCTCATCCTCGCTGCGGCACAGCATCGAGAACAGATCGCTGCCCTCGCCACGCTGACGGTCGGGAACCTGCTCGGCGAAATAGCGCTCGAGCCGCTCGCGGGCCCGTAGGCCCCTGGCCCACACTCCGCCGGGCACGTCGGCGCGGATGAGGGCCTGCCCGCCGCGGACGGTGTCGTGGGAATCCGCCGAAAGCTGATCGGACTCGGGCCCGAGATGGGTACCGACGAACACCTCCGCGGCTTGCTCCAGCAGTAGGTGCTTGATCGAGGGGTAGAACGGAAAGCCTTGTGTCGACGGCCAATCGCGCAACGTGCGATCGATGCTGGGCCGCATCAAATCCAGGTACCCGTCCAGGGCGCTGCGGGTGAAGGCCTGCTGCATGATGCGCCGGTGGTCGCGGTGTTCGTCGAAGTCCAGCAACATCATTCCGCGATGGAAGAACGGCCCGATCACCGGCGCCCAACCGCGCGTGCTGGAGAACACCTTGTCCCGGTTGACCCAGGCTGTTTCCAGGGCGTCCGGACCCATCAGGCCGACGACGCGGAAGCCGACCCCGCCGGCCCAGGACACCGGCCCGTAGCGCTCGTAGCGGTCGCGGGCGAAGGACAGCGGGTCGGCCAGTGAGCTCAGCACGTGGCCGAGGAACGGGAATCCGTAGTTGCCCATCACGGGCTTGAGGTTCGAGCCCCGTGGCGGCGGGGCCAGTGGGTGCTCGCCGCTGGGGAATCTGGAGGTGACGGCCGCGCCCAAGGTTTGGAGGCGGTGCGCGTGTGCCGGCGAACAGAGTTCCATGGCGTCCTCCCCGGGGTGACCATCTGGTACAGAACCGTGCCAGAATGTCGGGGTGGTGTCAACGACCGAACGTGCCTACGGGGGCCAGTCCGCCCAGGCTCGTCGCGCCCAACGCCGCGCGCGCCTGCTCGAGGCGGCGATGGACGTGATGGCGCAAAACGTCTGGCGTGGCGCCACGGTCGAGAAGCTCTGCACCGCGGCCAATCTCAATAAGCGGTACTTCTACGAGAGCTTCGCTGACCTCGACGCCCTGGCGACTGCCGTCGTCGACGACATCGCCGACCGGGTGCGCAGTGTCACTGTGGCCGCGGCGGACGCCGCCGCGCACGAGCCCCTGGAAGCCCAGGCCCTGGCGAGTGTGACCGCCGCGGTGCGGGCGCTGGTCGACGACCCACGCCGGGCTCGCGTTCTGCTCGGCGGCGTCGCGGCCTCACCTGAGCTGGATGCCCACCGCGCGGGCGTCATGCACCGGCTCACATCCGTGCTGATCGATCACGGACGCACCGTGCACGGCGTCGAGTTGGAGAAAGATCCGCTGGCCAAGGTGGCGCCGGCCTTCATCGTCGGCGGGACGGCCGATGCCATCCTCCATTTCGTCAACGGGGGCGTTCGGCTGACGCTCGACGAGTTCATCGTCCAGCTCACGACGCTGTGGTTGATCACGGGCAACGGCGCGGCGCAGGTGGCGCGCAGTCGGGTTTCCTCGACTTAGGTCTCGATGCCATTTCAACGCGGCTGATCCGAAATGACATCGGTCGCTTCACACGAACGCGGCACCCGTGAGCTCCTCGGAGGTACTCCAGAGGCGGGCCGCGCCCGCGTTGTCCCGCAGCGGCTTCCATAACTTCTGCGCACCGGGCGGACCGCCGACGTGCCCCGGCCACTGGGGTCCGTAAAAGCCGCCCGGCTCACCCGAGGTGGCGGCCATCAACGCGGGGAGTTTCGCGCTGTCCACGGTGCCGACGACGAGGCCGCGCGCCGAAAGCCACCGGATCAGCCGCACGCCGACGGTGTCCTCGGCGCGGCCCACCTCCGGGCGGGCCGCCAGCAGACTCGTCGGAGCCACGCCAGGATGAGAGATGTTGCTGGTGATGCCCCAACCCGCGGCCGTGCTGCGACGGTCGAGTTCCAGGCCGAACAGCCCGACGGCGATCTTGGACTGTCGGTAGGCGGCCATGCCGTCGTAGGACCGCTCCCAGTTCAGATCGTCCCAGTTGATGGCGCCGCTACGGGCAGCGACGCTGGTCTGCGACGTCACCCGGGCCCGGCCGGCCTTGAGCAGGGGCAGCAGGTGGCCGGTGAGCGCGAAGTGGCCCAAATGATTTGTGCCGAACTGCAACTCGAATCCGTCTTTCGTGGTCTGCCGATCCGGCGGCGTCATCACCCCGGCGTTGTTGACCAGGATGTGAACCGGTGCGCCCTCGGCACACAGTTTCTGACCGAGCGCGGCCACCGAGGCCAGCGAAGACAAGTCGAGTGCCTCGAGGGTGAGCTTGACCTGCGGATGCTGTTCCCGAATTTTGGCGACCGCCGCCTCGCCCTTGGCCTGGTTGCGCACCGGCATGACAACGTCCGCGCCGGCCGCGGCCAGCCGCGTCGCAATGCCCAGACCGATACCGTCGCTCGCGCCGGTCACCACCGCCCGCTTTCCGGTCAGGTCGCCGATCGTGATGTCGTAGTCGTGTGGCATGACTCGAGACTGCCGACCGGGCGCCGCGGTAACCACGGTCTGACGATCCGTGGCTGAGCGAAGCGGCCCGGGCGAAAATGGCAGCCATGATCGATCGGGCCGGGCTGGCGGAGTTCCTCGTCCGGCGTCGCGGGGCCCTACAGCCCGAGGACGTCGGACTGCCCCGTGGGCAACGTCGCCGTACGAGCGGGCTGCGGCGGGAAGAGGTCGCCGCGCTGTGCCACATGTCGACGGACTATTACTCGCGGTTGGAGCAGGAGCGCGGCCCGCAGCCCTCGGAGCAGATGATCGCCTCGATCGCGCAAGGTCTGCATCTGTCACTCGACGAGCGTGACCATCTCTTCCGGCTGGCCGGGCACCAACCGCCGACGCGCAGCGCGGGCACGGATCACATCGGCCCCGGGATGCTGCGAATCTTCGACCGGCTCACCGATACTCCGGCCGAGATCGTCACCGAGTTGGGGGAGACGCTACGGCAGACCCCGCTCGGTGTGGCACTCGTCGGCGACCTCTGCCGCTACACCGGCCCGGCGCGCAGCATCGGGTACCGGTGGTTCACCGACCCGGCCACCCGCGTCATCTATCCGCCCGAAGATCATGAGTTCTACTCGCGGATGTACGTCGCCGGGCTGCGGGGTGTGCTGACGCTGCGGGGGCCTGAGTCCAAGGCTGCGCGATACGCCGAACTGCTCACCGCCGAGAGCGAGGAGTTCAGGCGGTTATGGGATGAGCACGAAATCGGCATCAGGCCCCGAGATGTCAAGCGCTATCTCCATCCCGAGGTCGGCCGTCTCGAACTCAACTGCCAAATCCTGCTCGACCCCGACCAGTCCCACACGCTGTTGGTCTACACCGCGTCGCCGGGAAGCGAGAGTTACGAGAAGCTGCAACTGCTCTCGGTGATCGGCGCGACGTGACGAGGTGAGCTGCGAATCAAGCGGGATGGCGCAGCTCGTGCTCGACCGCACGGCGGATCCAGGACGATACAGAGCGGTCGTCGGCCGCCGCGGCAGCACGCACCTGTTCCAGGAGTTCAGGTGGAAAGCGAACTGGCACGGTGGAAGTGAGCCGGCGGCGTCCCGGTCCTTGAGGTTCCTGATTCTCTGATTGCGCGTAGAACTCGTATTCCTCGTCGGGATTCATGGGTTGAGTCATCTGTCTCTCCGGTATTCGTCAGCGAGATATTTGGACGCTTGATAGCAGTCGATGGGCCGGCATCGCTTGGGGTCGCCGTTACAGGACGGGGCGAGTGGCAGATCGAACAGCTCGTGGCCCACCGAAACATTGTAATACAAACGAATACAAATGTGCGGGGATGGATCCCGCTCCACTCAGTCCTGCGCCGACGGGAATTGCGGCGGGCGTTTTTCCCGCAGGGCGGTATAGCCCTCCACGACATCGGGGCCCAGGAAGGTCAACATCTCGTAGGCCGCGGACTGCTCGAAGATCGGGCCGGCGTCGCGACGCGCTCTGACACGCCGGCGCCACGGCAAAGATCGTCAACATTGCCAGCGATGCCGGGCGGGTGTGTTTGCCCCAGACCGACCGACACGCCGATGTTCGTGCCGCTGCCGGACCAGGTTCGTGAGGGCCTGATCAGGGCCATCCCGTTCCGCCGGCTCGCGGAACCGGAGGAGGTCGCCAAGGCTGTGCTCTTCTTCGCATCAGACGATGCCAGCCTCATCACTGGCCAAGTACTCAGTGTCCGTGGGGGCTTGACGATGGCCGGTTGATGGCCAACGGATGGCCGGTAGGAGTCGTACCCGGTCGTTGTCGGTGCCAGTCCCCAATGGCATACTTGCTCAGCCCCTCGGCCGACTTCAAAAAAAGTGGAGCCAAATCGGTTAGCCTCGGGGTGCAGATTGGCCAGTTGGGGGATTGCTATGGCAAACGATCTGAGAGTGGACCCGGGGGCGCTTCGTGCGGGGGCCACTAGCAGCGAAATGATTGCTGTCGAATTGGCGGCAGCGCCGGCCGGGCCCGGCACCGGGGGCTACCCGAGTTCCAGCGGGGTAGCGGCGATGGATTCCGCGGTGGTGTCTGTGCGCACCATGCAGTCGGGACGCGTCAGTGCGCAGGCTGGAGATTTGTCTGCCGCCGCCGGTCGATATGACGCGATCGACGAACAGTCCGCCGGAGGCGTGGCGGAGTCGATGTGAGCTACGTTGCTGCCACCGAACCGATGAGTGAAGTGCTGACCCGTTCCCAGCTAGAGGGTTGGGACACAACGTATCTCGCGGAGGCAGCGTCCCGCTGGCGGCAATCTGCCGCCGAGTCCGAGGAACTGTTCGAATGGCATCGGCAGAACATGTGCGCACCCGGGGGTTCGGAGTGGTCCGGAGCGGCCAGCGAAGCTGCGCGCGAGCGGGTGTCCACCGATGCCGCGGTGGTGCGCAAGCAGGGGGACATCCAGCGCGAGGCCGCTGAGATCGCCGAAAACGGCTGCCGGGACATCCGGTTGGCCGTGGCGCAGGTGCTCGACGCGATCGCCGCGGCCGAGGCGGACGGGTTTCATGTGTCCGAGGATCTGAAGGTGCGTGACACCCGTCGCATCGATGTGACCACGCTGGCCACCAGGTACACGGCCTCGCGGGAACACGCCGAGGACATCCGGTGGTACTCCGAGCGGCTCACCCAGGCCGACATCTATCTGGGTCAGCGGCTCGAGGACAAGGCCCTCGAGCTCGCCGACGTCTCATTTTCGGTGTGAGGTATCGCGGTGTGATCCGGCCGGTCTACAGCTGCGCCCAGATCGACTTGGTCTTGAGATAGCCGTCGATGCCTTCGTAACCGAACTCCTTTCCGATGCCCGACTGCTTGTAGCCGCCGAACGGCACGTTGTGGTCGAAGGTCAGCTGGCAGTTCAGCCCCACCATGCCGGCCTGCAGACGCTTACCGAGGCTGTGCGCACGGGCCAGGTTGGTGGTCCAGACGGTGGCAGCCAGACCGTAGCTGGTGTCGTTCGCCATCGCGATGGCCTCATCGTCGTCGTCGAACGGCAGGATCGTGACGACCGGGCCGAAGATCTCCTCCTTGTACAGGCGGCTGGTGGTCGGGTCGACGTTGGTGACCACGGTGGGCTTGACGAAGTAGCCCTTGCGGTCCAATCGGTAACCGCCGGAGACGATTTCGGCGCCGTCGCGCTTGCCCTGTTCGATGTAGCTGAGCACGCGGTCGAGCTGCTTCTGGCTGACCAGCGGGCTGATCATGGCGCCCTCGTCCTTGGGGCCGCCCAGCACCAAGTTGTCTCCGATCATCGCGATACCTTGTACGACGCGTTCATAGACGCTGCGCTGCACAAAGATTCGTGACCCGCACACGCAGCCCTGCCCCGAGTGCACGAAGATGCCCATCGAGGCCATCATGATCGCCATGTCGAGGTCGGCGTCTTCGTAGATCAGCACCGGGGATTTACCGCCCAGCTCCAGGGTCACCTTCTTCAGGTTGTCCGCCGAGTCCCGCATGATCTGCTTGCCGACCTCGGTCGAGCCGGTGAAAGCCACCTTCTCGACGTCGGGGTGCGCGGTGATCGCGGCCCCCGCGGTCGCGCCGTAGCCGATGACGAAGTTCGCCACGCCGTCGGGCACGCCCGCCTCACCGATCAGCCGCTCCAGCAGCACCGCCGACAGCGGGGTCTCTTCGGCGGGCTTGACGACGCTGGAGCAACCGGCGGCCAGGGCCGGGGCGATCTTCGCGCAGGCGTTGAACAGTGGGCCGTTCCACGGGTAGATCAGGCCGACCACGCCGTACGGCTCTTTGGTGGTGTAGGCGTGCAGGTTGGAGTAGTTGCTGTTGACGCCGCCCTCCATCTGCACCTGGTAGCTGCTGCCGTTGAGCTTGGTACACCAGCCCGCGTAGTAGCGGAAGAACTCCGCACACGTGGAGACGATCATCTCGGCCTGCATCGGGGGCATCCCGGCGTCCAGCGATTCCAGCTCGGCGAATTCCTTGGCGTGCTCGTCGATCAGATCGCCCAGCTTCCACAGCACTTTGGCGCGCTGGCGGGCGGGGATGTCGGTCCACACCCCGGATTGATAGGCGGCCTTCGCGGCGGCCACGGCCTCGTCGACCGCGTCGCTCCCGCAGTCGCGGAACTCGGTGATCTGCTCCTCGGTCGCGGGGTCGATGACCGGAATGGTCTCGCCGGTCCCGGGCCGGTTGCGGAGCTCTTCCAAAACCGTCTGCAGTGCCATATGGTTCCCTTCGTCGTCGAATGCTGAGCACCTGCTTAGCAGTCCGCCGCCTGGGCGGTCAAGACCGCAAATGCGGTTCAGAGGCGGCTAATTCTCCGTGTTTACGGTTGTTTGGGGGGTATCCGGCCGATACGCTGTCGACGTGCCAGACATCCGGGTCCGCGAGGCGGCCGAACTGTTGGGCGTCAGTGACGACACCGTGCGGCGCTGGATCGACGACGGGTCGCTGCCGGCCCATCTCGACGACTCCGGGCGCAAGGTGATCGACGGCGCTGCACTGGCCGCCTTCGCCCGCGCCAATACCGCTGCGGCACCCAAGGATCCGCTGGGCATCGGCAGCTCGGCGCGCAACCGCTTCGTCGGCCTGGTCACCGACGTCCTCACCGATCAGGTGATGGCCCAGGTCGAAATGCAATGTGGTCCGTTCACCGTGGTGTCGCTGATGAGTAGTCAGGCGGTGCGTGAACTCGGCCTCGAACCCGGCAGCGTCGCGGTCGCGGTGGTCAAGGCCACGACGGTGATCGTCGAAACCCCGAAAGGGCAATCATGATCGGAACCCGCAAGCTCGCCCTCGTTCTCGGTGTAGCGACGGTGACGGCCCTGATCGGTGGCTGTACGTCCGCCGAGGACGCCTCGTCTCCAGAGGGCGCGACGATCACGGTGTTCGCGGCCGCTTCACTGAAATCGGCCTTCACCGAGATCGCCGAACAGTTCGAAACCGATAACCCCGGCGCCTCGGTCGAATTCTCGTTCGCCGGATCGTCGGACCTCGTCACCCAGCTGACCCAGGGCGCCGACGCCGACGTGTTCGCCTCCGCCGACACCCGGAACATGGACAAGGCGGTGGCCGCAGGCCTGGTCGAGGGTACGCCGGTGAACTTCGCCACCAACACCCTCACGATCGCCGTGGCACCGGGGAACCCCAAGGGCATCAAGGCATTTGCCGATCTGGCCCGGCCGGGGCTCAGCGTGGTGGTGTGCGCCCCGCCGGTGCCCTGTGGCGGCGCCACCGAAAAGGTCGAGAAGGCCACCGGGGTCACGCTGTCGACGGTCAGCGAGGAGAACTCGGTCACCGACGTGCTGGGCAAGGTGACCAGCGGACAGGCCGACGCCGGCCTGGTCTACGTCACCGACGCGGCCGACGCCGGGGACAAGGTCACCAGCGTGGCATTCCCCGAGGCCGCCCAAGCCGTCAACACCTATCCCATCGCGGTGCTCAAGCAGTCCGAGCAGGCCGAGCAGGCGCGGCGTTTCATCGACCTGGTGACCGGGGAGGCGGGTCAGAAGGCGCTCGGGCAGGCCGGCTTCGCCAAGCCCTGACTGAGCCTGCGCCCTGCGTCGTAGCCTGGGAGACGTGGCCGATCTGACCGAGATCAGTGCCGACGATCTGGCGGCGCTGGAATTCTTCGCCGGATGCCGGCCATCCGTGCTGGCGCCCCTGGCCGCGCTGCTGCGGCCGATGTCGGCCGCGCCAGGCCAGGTGCTGATCCGCCAGGGTGATCCGGCCCTGACGTTCATGCTGATCGCGTCCGGGCGGGCGCAGGTCGTCCATGACGGGCCCGACGGCCACGCCGTCGTCGCCGAGCTGGAGCCCGGCCTGATCGTCGGTGAGATCGCCCTGCTGCGGGATGCCGCGCGAACGGCCACCGTGACGGCCATCGAACCGGTGACCGGGTGGATCGGTGATCGCGACGCCTTCGAAACCATCCTGCACCTGCCCGGGATGTTCGACCGGATGGTGCGCATCGCCCGCCAGCGGTTGGCGGCGTTCATCACGCCCATCCCGGTGCAGGTGCGTGGCGGTGACTGGTTCTATCTACGGCCGGTGCTGCCCGGTGACGTGGAGCGGACGATGAACGGACCGGTCGAGTTCTCCAGCGAGACCCTCTACCGGCGGTTCCAATCCGTGCGCAAGCCGACCAAGGCGCTGCTGGAGTACCTGTTCGAGGTCGATTACGCCGATCACTTCGTCTGGGTGATGACCGAGGGCGCGTTGGGACCAGTGGTCGCCGATGCCCGGGTGGTGCGGGAAGGGCACGCCGCGACGACGGCGGAGGTGGCATTCACCGTGGGTGACGACTACCAGGGCCGCGGCATCGGCACCTTCCTGATGAGCGCCCTGGTGGTGTCGGCGGATTACCTTGGAATCGAACGGTTTACCGCGCGGGTGTTGAGCGACAACTATGCCATGCGGCGAATCCTGGACCGGCTCGGGGCGGTGTGGGAACGCGAGGATCTGGGCGTGGTGCTCACCGACGTCGCGGTGCCCCCGGTCGATTCGTTGGGCATCGATCCTGCGTTGGCCGCGCAGATCAAAGACGCTACGCGGCAGGTGATCCGGGCGGTGAGCCAGTGAGGACGCCGTTACGGGGTGATGACGGTGTGTTCGTCGATCGCGGAGGTGGCATCCATCAGCGTGCCCATCTGCTCTTCGGTGCCATCGGCGTTGAACTGCAACACGAACAACCCGTCGGAGCCGGGGATCACCACGGTCTTCTGTGCAATCAGCCGGGTGGCGCCGTCTTTGACGTACGTGCCGCCGATCTGGAACGCCTCGTACCCGCTGAGTTCACCGGCTGAGCCGTCGCCCTGGTTCTCATATCCCGGCAGGTTCCTGATCTCGTTCGGCGCGTACTCCAGGATCTTGGCCGGATCCACGTCGCCGGTCAGCTTGGACATCAATGCGATGATCGACGGCGGATCGTCGGCGTACGCCGGGTCGGTGGATACTATTGCGCCCCAAGCCCAATCGGGGGCCGACGAGCTGGCGTCCTCCCAACCGTCGGGGATCGGCAGCTCCAAAGCCGGTGTGCCCGGGTCGCCTCGGTGCACCGGGGTTTCGACGATGCCGTTGTCGCGGATGTAGTCGACGATCGTGTACTGATGCCCTGCTGTCGGGGTGGACGTGCCGTCGGCCGTGGTCTTGGTGGGCTCGACACTGGTCTCGCTGGTCTCGGTGGCCCCACCGGCCCCGGTCGCGTTGCCCTCGACGGTCTTCGCGCCGCACCCGGCGAGTATGACCCCCAACGCGACGGCGGCGACGGGGATTCCGCCTGCCCTCAGTGACGTGGTCATCGGTCTCCAATCGATTGGACGCCACGGTGAGGCGTAACTGATGGCACGATAAACGTTCACCTGCGCCTCGGCTGGGGAAAGACGCAGTTCCCGGCGGCGTCCTGTTGCGCAGGCAAGTGTTCGGTGATTCCAGGCGATGCCCTGCCCCGGCCCTGGTGAGAGCTGTGGTATCAAGGCGCCGTGCGGCTTTACATCGTCGGGGCGGCTCTTTCACTGAGCGTGGCGGCGTGCGGGGCGGCCCCGACGCCGGAACCGACGCCGACGTCCTCGCCGGCACCGTCGCGCGGCGACGCCGTGGCAGTGAACCCGGCCCGCATCGACCGGGTGCGATACGACCTGCCGCCCGGATATGAGGTGGTGGCTCTGGAGCCACGGGCGAACCCCGTGTCGCTGTGGGGTTTTGGTCCGCAGTGGGCTGCCGATCCGGCCGAGTGCGCGACGCCGGCGGCTCCCGACACCGAAGCCGCCCGCGGATGGTCGGCGTCGGGTCCCGGCGGCATCGTGTACGCAGCGGTGGCGAAGCGCAGTGGCATCCCGGGCGAGCCGGGCCCCGCGCCGTGCGACCGATGGAGTGTGTCGGGCGGGCATTCGACGGGAACCGTCACCGCCGCCGCGGCCCCGCAGATCGCGGGTGCGACGACGGTGGGCATGTCCACGGCCGTCACCACCGTCGTCGAAGGGGGCACCGAGACCCGGTCGCATGCCGATACGTTCACCGCCGATCTGGCCGGCTACCACGTGTTCGTCACCGTCATCACCGATCCGGGTTCGCCGACGCCGGCGCTCGACTCTGCATTCACCTCCGATCTGCTGGTGAAAACGGTTTCGGCGTTACGAAGCTGAGTCGGTCTCGCCGGGTAAGTTGACCAGCGATGTCGAACCGCAAAGTCTCGCTCGCCACCGCGGGTGTCCTCGTCTGTGCCGCCGGATTGGTCGCCTGCGGGCAATCCGATCAGTCGGAGTCCGCCAACGCGGACATCGCCAACGTCTCCAAGGTGCGCTCGGACTTCGGTCCGGAGTTCAAGGTCACCGATGTCGCCCCGACCGGAATCGACCCGAAAATGCTGGCGCCGCAGAAGATGCCGCCCGGGGTGAAGGTCGAGCCGGCCGACTGTGCGAAGTTCGCCGAGGGGCAGTCCTTCCCCGAGGGACTCAAGGGCAACATGGCCGCCACCACGGCCGAGGGGGCGGGCACCCGGTTCATCGTGATGGCCGTGGAGACTTCCGAGGCGATCCCGCTCAACGATCCGGGTGAGGCCTGCAAGCAGGTGAAGTACCTGGGGCAGGGGGTTCGCGGTCAGGTGGACGTGGTCGAGGCGCCGCAGATCGAGGGGGCCCGCACCGTGGGCACCCACCGCATCGTGCAGACCGTCATCGGCGGCAAGCCACGCACCGGCGAGCTCTACAACTACGTCGCCAGTTTCGACACCTTCATGGTGATCGTCACGGCCAATCCCTTGGTGGTGCCCGACAAACCGGTGGCGAAGGTGGACGAGAAGCGGGCCCGCGAGTTGCTCGGTAAAGCGGTGGCCAGCGTGCGCGGCTAGCGCTCAGCGCACGTCGTGCGGGCGGAACTGGATGCTGATCCGCGGCCCGACCAGGCTGGTGGTCTTGGGGATCGAATGCTCCCAGGTGCGCTGGCACGATCCGCCCATCACCAGCAGGTCACCGTGGCGGTGCTGCAGCCGCAGCGCATGACCGCCGCCGCGCGGCCGCAGGGCGAAAGTCCTTGTCGCACCGAGCCCGACGATCGCCACCATGGTGTCGTGGGTTCGGCTGCGGCCGATGGTGTCGCCGTGCCAGGCCACGCTGTCGTTGCCGTCGCGGTACAGGCACAGACCCGCGGTGGTGAACTGTTCACCCAGCTCGCCGCCAAAGGTGTCGTTGAGCCTGCGCCGGATCTGTTTGAGCCTGGGGTGGGGCACCGGTTCGTTGATCAGGTGGTGAAAGCTCACCAGCCGCGGCACGGCGACCACCCGGTCGTACATCTCCCGCTCCTCGGAGCGCCACGGGATCGTGTCCATCAGCTCCTCGAACAGCGAGTCGGCATCGGGCAACCAGCCTGAGCGCAGCTCAACCCAGGCGCCGTTGCCGAGTCGACGACGTTCTGCGTGCTCGAACAGCGAGCCTTGCAACGCCAGCTCCATGCGCGCGAGTGTATCGCACAAGCGTTCGATCAGGTTAGAGTCGGGAGGCCCCGGGGCCGTGCTCGGCGAGAACATCGCCGGGGTTGGTCAGCTGGCAGGTCTTCAGGCTCAGGCAGCCGCAGCCGATGCAGCCGGTCAGGTTGTCGCGCAACCGCTGCAGGTGCAGGATGCGGTCGTCGAGGTCCTGACGCCAGCCGGCGGAGAGTTTGGCCCAGTCCCGGCTGGTCGGCACCCGGTCGTCGGGCAGTGAGGACAGTGCGTCGCGGATCCGGGCCAGCGGGATGCCGAGCCGTTGCGACATCCGGATGAAGGCCACCCGGCGCAGCGTCTCGCGCGCGTAGCGACGCTGGTTGCCCGTTGTCCGGCGGCTGGAGATCAGGCCCTCGCGCTCGTAGAAGTGCAGGGCCGACACCGCCACGCCGCTGCGCTGCGACATTTCGCCGGGGCTGAGCTCGTGCGTCTCCATACACCTCAACCATAGTTGAGTTAACGTCATGGGGTGGAGACTGCGGCGTTCGGTTCCAACTCCGAGGTCGGCACCCTGCGCGCCGTGATCCTGCATCGCCCGGGTCCCGAACTGCAGCGGCTGACCCCACGCAACAACGATGCGTTGCTGTTCGACGGGTTGCCGTGGGTGGCCAAGGCCCAGCGTGAGCATGACGCCTTCGCCGACGTGCTGCGCTCGCGCGGCGTCGAGGTGATGCTGCTGGCCGATCTGCTGACCGAGGCGCTGGCCCACAGTGGCGCCGCCCGGATGCACGGCATCTCGGCCGCTGTCGACGCGCGCCGGCTGGGAGTGCCACTGGCCCAGGAACTTTCAGCCTATCTGCGCACCTTGCCGCCGGTCGACCTGGCGCGCATTCTGATGGCCGGGATGACGTTCAACGAGGTGCCTTTTCAGGGGCCCGAGCTGTCCCTGGTGCGGCTCATGCACCACGGCGGTGATTTCGTGATCGATCCGCTGCCCAATCTGCTGTTCACCCGGGACTCGTCGTTCTGGATCGGCCCACGGGTGGCCATCACCTCACTCGCGCTGCCGGCCCGGGTGCGTGAGACGTCGCTGACCGATCTGATCTATGCCCACCACCCGCGGTTCCTCGGCGTCCGGCGGGCCTACGAGTCGCGCTCGGCCCCGGTCGAGGGTGGTGACGTGCTGTTGCTGGCCCCAGGGGTGGTGGCCGTCGGAGTGGGGGAGCGCACCACCCCGGCCGGGGCGGAAGCCTTGGCGCGCAGCTTGTTCGACGATGACCTGGCCCATACCGTTCTCGCGGTGCCGATCCAGCAGGAGCGGGCGCAGATGCACCTGGACACCGTGTGCACGATGGTCGACGTGGATGCGGTGGTGATGTATCCGAACATCGTGGACTCGTTGTCGGCGTTCACGATCCACCGCACCGAGGCGGGCATCCAGATCGACGACGGAGCGCCGTTCGTGCAGGCCGCCGCCGAGGCGATGGGGATCGAGCGGCTGCGGGTGATCGACACGGGGCTGGATCCGGTGACCGCCGAACGCGAGCAGTGGGACGACGGCAACAACACCCTGGCTCTGGCGCCCGGTGTGGTCGTCGCCTACGAGCGCAATGCCGAAACCAATGCGCGGCTGGCTGATTCGGGCATCGAAGTGCTGCAGATCGAGGCCTCGGAGCTGGGCACCGGCCGTGGCGGCCCGCGGTGTATGTCATGCCCGGCCGCGCGGGACCCGGTTTAGGCTTTCGCCCGGCCCCCGCGCCGATTTCCACCTGAGGGTCGTGGAGCGCGGCGTTGTGCAACCCAGAGGTAGAAACCGGCGCCGGCCCGGTGAAGGTCCCGTCAATCCGGAAGCGTTAGCGCCAACTCGGCAGCCAGATCTCCAGGTTCCAGGTCGACTGCGAGATCGGCAGGCCGGTCAGGACCGGGTAGAGCCAGGCGAAATTCGCGATCACCAGCGCGAGGTAGAGACACACGGCCAGGAGACCCAGCGTCCGGCGCTCAGGGTTCTGGTTGGGTTGGTGCAGGATATCGCCGAGGATCAGCGCGATCGCCAGGATCAGGAACGGCGCCATCACCGTGGCGTAGAAGAAGTACATCTGCCGGTCGATGTCGAAGAACCAGGGCAGGAATCCGGCCGAATACCCGACCAAGACCACCGCGTAGCGCCAGTCGCGGCGCACCACGGCCCGCCACAGGGCCCAGCCCAGAACCGGCACCGCGACAAACCACATCGCCGGGGTGCCCACCAGCATCACGGCTTTCACGCAGGACTGGGCGCCGCAACCGGCCACGTCCTGGTTGTCGATCGCGTAGAGCACCGGGCGCAACGACATCGGCCACGTCCACGGCTTGGATTCCCAGGGGTGGTGATTGCCGTCGGCATTGGTCAGCCCGGCATGGAAACGGTATGCCGCATAGGTGTAATGCCACAGCGAGCGCACGGCGTCGGGCAGCGGGATGATGCTGTTCTCGCCGATGGATTGGCCGACCTCGTGGCGGTCGACACCGGTCTCGGAGGCGAACCACGGTCCGTAGGACGCCAGGTACACCGCGAACGGGATCAGCCCGAAGACGTAGGCCGCCGGGCCGACATCACGGCGCAGCATGCCCTTCCACGGCTGGGGCACGTGATACTGCTTGCGCGCGACGGCGTCGAGCACGAGCGTCATGACGCCGAAGAACGCCACGAAGTACAAGCCGGACCACTTGGTCGCGCAGGCCAGACCCAGCAGCACCCCGGCGCCGAACCGCCACCACCGCACCCCCAGCCGCGGACCCCACGGTGTCTCGGCGATCCGTCCGCCCATGAAGGCGTGGTACATCCGGCGACGGACGTCGTCGCGGTCGACCATCAGGCAGGCGAAGGCGGCCACCACGAACACCACCAGGAACACGTCCAGCAGTGCGGTGCGGGCCGAGACGAAACTGACCCCGTCGGCGATCAGCAGCAGCCCGGCGATCGCACCGACCAGGGTGGAGCGGCTGAGCCGGCGCGCGATCCGCACCACCAGCAGCACGATCACCACCCCGCACAGCGCCCCGGAGAACCGCCAGCCCAGTCCGTTGTATCCGAAGATCGCCTCGCCGATTGCGATGAGCTGCTTGCCGACCGGCGGATGCACCACGAGCCCGTAGCCCGGGTTGTCCTCGACCCCGTGGTTGTGCAGCATCTGCCAGGCCTGTGGCGCGTAATGCTTCTCGTCGAAGACCGGGGTGCCGGCATCGGTCGGCGAGCCGAGGTTCAAGAACCGGCTCACCGCGGCCAGGGCGGTGATGATCACCGTCATCACCCAGCCCTGCAAGCGGTCGGTCGGGCCGAAATCCGGGGACGGGATCAACGGCGCGGGGCTGATCAACGGGACCGAGCGACCAGCCGTCGGCGTTTCGGTGGCGGTGGCGGTCACGCAAGCGATCGTAGGCTGTCGGGCGTGACACCCGGCAAACTGTTGATCGGCGCCACGCCGCTGGGCCGCCCCGACGACGCCTCTGCGCGTCTCATCGCAGCATTGGCGACGAGTGACATCGTGGCGGCCGAGGACACCCGGCGGGTGCGCGGGCTGGCCCAGTCGCTGGGGGTGCAACCGGCGGGGCGCATCGTGAGCTTCTTCGATCAGAACGAGGCCAGTCGCGTGCCCGGACTGGTCGACGAGATCGCCGCGGGTGCGACGGTGCTGGTGGTCAGCGATGCGGGCATGCCCTTGATCAATGACCCCGGCTACCGCTTGGTGGCCGCCTGCGCCGACGCAGACCTTCCGGTTTCTTGCCTGCCCGGCCCGTCGGCGGTGACGACGGCACTGGCGGTGTCCGGGCTGGCCTCGGACCGGTTCTGTTTCGAGGGTTTCGCCCCACGCAAACACGCCGCCCGGCTGTCCTGGTTACAGACTCTGGCCGCCGAACCGCGCACGTGTGTGTTCTTCGAATCCCCGCGCCGGCTGGCCGAGACGCTGCGCGACGCGGTCGAGGTGCTGGGGCCGCAGCGGCGCGCCGTGGTGTGCCGCGAGCTGACCAAGACCCACGAGGAGATCCGCCGCGGCAATCTGGCCGAACTGGCGGAGTGGGCGGCCGACGGTGTGCTCGGCGAGATCACCGTGGTGTTGGCCCGCGGGACCCCGTCCGTGGAACTGCCCGCCCTGGTGGCCGAGGTCGAGGAACTGGTGGCCGACGGGACGCGGGTCAAGGACGCCTGTGCTCAGGTCATCGCCGCCAATCCTGGGGCGCCGTCGCGGCGCGAGCTCTACGACGCCGTGCTGCGGGCGCGCGCTACGTCGTGACCGACCAGTTGGACGTCGCGATCAACTCCCCGCGCTCCAGCGCGGCTGCGCGGTGCACGTGTACCGCTGCGTACTCCTCGCTGGTCACCATCTCCAGAAACGCCGCCGGCCTCGGATATTCGACGACGAGAATCACGTCCCACCAGGGCTTGGCGTCTTCACCGAGGAGGACGGCGGGGGCGGACCCGCCGTAGCGCACCTTCGCGCCGGCCCGCTCCAGCAGCGGAGCCACCCCGGCCCCGTACTTGAGATAGCTGTCCAGCCCGTCGGGCTCTTTGAACTTCAGCAGGTTCACCATCACGATCGGCGCGTCCGACGGGAAGTCGTTGAGTGTGCTGGGAATGTCCGCGGGCGTGGTCATACCCGATTGACTACCACAGAGTCAGACCTCACGAGGCTCGATGCCTTGTGCAGGCATTCCTCCCATTCCACGTCGACGTCGGAATCGGCGGTGATGCCGCCACCCACGCCGAGCACGGCAGACCCGTCGATGCCGAACTCCACGGTGCGGATCGCCACGTTGAGCTCACAACCCGCCACCGGCGAGGCCAGACCGACTGTCCCGCAATAGATCCCACGCCGTGCCGGCTCCCATTGCCGCAGCAGCTGCCGGGCCCGCAGCTTCGGAGTGCCGGTGACGGAGGCGGGCGGGAACGTGGCCTCCAGGAGCGCTGCGATCGGCAGCTGGGCAGGCACCTCGGCGGTGACCGTGGAGACCAGGTGCCACACGCCCGGCGCCGGCCGCACCGCGAGCAGTTCGGGCACCGTCACGCTGCCGGTCGCCGCGACCCGCCCCAGGTCGTTGCGCACCAGGTCGACGATCATGACGTTCTCGGCGACGTCTTTGGTCGAGGTCAGCAGACCGGCCGGATCCGACGAGCGGGGCAGGGTGCCCTTGATCGGGCTCGAGGCCACCGTGGTGCCGGCGCGACGCAGGAACAACTCGGGTGACAGCGAGGCCACCGCGCCCCAATCCCCGGCCAGGTACGCGGCCCGCGACGGCGCGGTGCGGGCCACCGCCTCGGTGAAGAAGTCGATCGGATCTCCGTCGATGTGGCCGGTGAACCGCGTGCACACGCAGGCCTGGTACACCTCGCCCGCGGCGATGGCCTGCAGGCACGCCAGCACGCCGCGGCGGTGGTCGTCGCGGTCGGGGGCGATCCAGGAGACGGTACACGGCTCGGGCGCTGGGGTGGACAATGTCACCCACGCGGGAAGGCCTGCGCCGCTGAGGCTTTCGTACCACCACACGCCGTCGGTGTCTTGACGCAACACGCAATCCGACCAGCCGCCGGCGGCCTCGGGGATGCGGGGGCTCGACTCGTCCCGGCCCGGGTCCGGATAGGACAGGTAGCCGAACCAGCCGCCTCCTACGGCTCCGACGGCCCCGACGGCGTCCCTGGGGGAAGCGCAGGCCGGGGCGTCGAACACCGCGTGGGCGGGCACAGAGGCCGTAGTGACCGACGGGGCGATCACCGCACGCGAGCCGAACCAGTCGCCGATCAACGCGGCCGGCGGCGCCACCCCCGCGGCGGCCGCCGCCCGGGCGACACCCCGCAGCACCGCCGGGGCGCCACCCAGCGCGCCGAGCCGCTCGATCCGCATGCCACCAGCTTGCGGCCTCCCGCGAGCAGACGCAAAACCGTACTTTCTCGGGCGAGAAGTTACGGGTTTACGTCTGCTCGCGGGAGAACGGCGGCAGGGAAAGTCAGCGGCTGATGGCCCGCGGGGAGTCGACGCCGGTCAGCTTGTCCGGATTGCGCATCGCATAGAAGTGCGTGATCTTGCCGTCGATGACCTCGACGGTGAACACGCCCTCGCGGCCGGCGTCGCTGTGGATCATCACCGCGGGTTCGCCGTTGCACACCGTCATCTCGAAGCGCAGACCCGGAATCCGGTCGGCGGCCCGGAACAGTCCGACGAGCATGGCCGCCACCTTCTGCGCGCCGATCACCGGGCGTCGGGCCGCACTGGCCTTCCCGCCGCTGTCGGCGGTGTAGACCGCGTCCGGTGCCAGCAGCGCCAGCAGCCCGTCCATGTCGCCGGTGGCCGCCGCAGCCAGAAACTGCTCGGTGATCCGGGTCGATTCGGCGATGTCGACGGGCTCGAATCGCTTCCGGCGGGCCTGCACGTGTTCGCGGGCCCGGTGGGCCATCTGCCGTACGGCCGCCGCGGATTTGCCGATCGCCGAGGCGATCTCGTCATGGCTGAAGCCGAACACCTCGCGGAGCACGAACACGGCGCGCTCGTCGGGGGTCAGCGTCTCGAGCACCACCATCATGGCCATCGAAACCGACTCGGCCAGAACCACATCCGCTGCGCCGTCCCGCTCGTCGAGCAGCAGCGGCTCGGGTAGCCACGGGCCCACGTATTCCTCACGTCGCCGCGAGGAGGCCCGTAACGCGTTGAGCGCCTGGCGGGTGACCAGCTGGGCCAGATAGGCCTTGGTGTCGGTCACCTTCGCCAGGTCGACCTCGGCCCAGCGCAGGTAACTCTCCTGCAGCACGTCATCGGATTCGGTTGCCGTTCCGAGGATCTCGTAGGCGATGGTGAACAGCAGCGGCCGCAGCAGCGTGAACCGCTGCGCGTGCTCGTTCGAGTTACCTGCGCCGGCGGTGGACATCAGAGGAGGCTCTCCTGCTGCGCCGCGGCGAGCTGGCGGGCCCGGTTGTCACCCTTGAACCAGAAGTAGGACCCGGCCTTGACGCCCTCCTTGCGCAGGAAGGTGATGGTCGCCCGGCACACCTGCTCCTTGACGAATGCGCCGGTGCGCCCGCCGATGTAGACGCGGCGCGGGGTGTCGTCTGAGTGGCACAGCTGCACGGTGCCGGCCTTGCGTCCGACACTCACGCACTGACCGGTGAACGCCTGGTTGATCACCTCGGGTTCGGCGCCGGCGATCCGGGCCAGCACGGTGTCGGCGGCCTGGATACCCATCGGGCCCGCCGACTGGCAGCTCATCCGCAGCGGGACGCCCGACGGTGCGGCGGTGTCACCGGCGGCCACGATGCGGGCGTCGTCGACACTCGTCAGCGTCTCGTCGGTGAGCAACCGGCCCAGCTCGTCGGTACGCAACCCGCTGGCCGCGGCGAGCCCGGGCACGCCGAAGCCGGTGGTCCACACGGTCACCGCGCTGGGCAGCCGGTTGCCGTCGGCCAGCCGGACCGCGTCGGCCTCGACCGCCGACACCAGGATCTCGGGTCCGTCGACGATGGTGACGCCGAGCTTGGTCAGCGCTTTGACGATCGAGCGACGGCCGCCGGTCCCTAGTGAGGCGCCGACGACGTCGGTGACGAGCGTGACGTTGCGTCCGGCCTCGGCGAGCTCGGCGGCCGCCTCGATCCCGGTCAGGCCGCCCCCGACCACCACCACCGGGGCCGCCACCGGCACATCTTGCAGCCGGGCCCGCAGCCGCTGTGCCTGCTCGAATTCCGATAGCGGATAGGCGAATTCGGCTGCACCCGTTACCGAGGCGGGTACTCCGGCGGTACTGCCGACGGCGTAGATCAGGTAGTCGTAATCGAGGACCGCACCTGAGGTCAGTTGCACCTGGCGGATCTCGGCGTCGATGTGTTCGGCGCCGTCGACCAGCAACCGGACGCCGGCGCCCAGCATGGTGTCGTAGGCCACGGTGGCGTCGTGGTTACCGACGGCCAGCTGGTGCAACCGAATCCGCTCGACGAAATCCGGTCGCGGATTGACCAGCGTGACACTGACTCCGGGCGTGCTGTGCAGATGGTTGGCCGCCAGCACTCCGGCATATCCACCACCGATCACGACCACGTGGGTGTTCTGCGTGCTCATTGGGTGTCTCCTCTCAAGGGGTGTGCCCTCAAGACACCGCACGAGCCCGAGATGTGACAGTCGGCCGGGCGGATGTGGCCTAGATCACCTGACGGGTCAGACCAGGCCCAGCGCCAACATCGCGTCGGCCACCCGGGTGAACCCGGCAATGTTCGCACCGGCCACGTAGTTGCCCGGCTGGCCGTACTCCTCGGCGGTGGACAGGCAGCGGTTGTGGATCCGGCGCATGATCTCCTGCAGCCGCTTCTCGGTGTCGACGAACGTCCAGGAGTCGCGGGAAGCGTTCTGCTGCATCTCCAGGGCGCTGGTGGCCACACCTCCGGCGTTGGCCGCCTTACCCGGAGCGAACACCACACCGGCCTCGGCGAACTGCTTGATGGCCTCCGGCGAACACGGCATGTTGGCGCCCTCGGCGACGAAGCGGCAGCCGTTCTTGATCAGGTAGGCGGACTCGTCACCGTTGATCTCGTTCTGCGTGGCGCACGGCACCGCGATGTCGCAGGGCACCTCCCACACCGTCCGGTTCTCGACGAACCGGGCGCCCCCGGCCCTGGCCTCGACGTAGTCGGCGATCCGGCCCCGTTTGACCTCTTTGATCTCCTTGACGAGTCCGACGTCGATGCCCTTCTCGTCGACCACGTAGCCGCTGGAATCCGAGCAGGCGACGACGATGCCGCCGAGTTCGTGGATCTGCTCGATCGCGTAGATCGCGACGTTGCCCGAACCTGACACGACGACGCGCTTGCCCTCGACCGTGTCGTTGGCGGCCTTGAGCATCTCGTCGAGGAAGAACACCGTGCCGTATCCGGTGGCCTCGGTGCGCACCTGGGACCCGCCCCAGGTCAGGCCCTTGCCGGTGAGCACACCGGATTCGTAGCGGTTGGTGATCCGCTTGTACTGGCCGAACAGGTAGCCGATCTCACGCGTGCCGACGCCGGTGTCGCCGGCCGGGACGTCGGTGTACTCGCCGATGTGGCGGTACAGCTCGGTCATGAACGACTGGCAGAACCGCATCACCTCGGCGTCCGAGCGACCCTTGGGATCGAAGTCCGACCCGCCCTTACCGCCGCCGATCGGAAGGCCGGTCAGGGAGTTCTTGAAGATCTGCTCGAAGCCGAGGAACTTCACGATGCCGAGATAGACCGAGGGGTGGAACCGCAGCCCGCCCTTGAACGGGCCCAGCGCCGAGTTGAACTCGACCCGGAAGCCTCGGTTGATCTGCACGTTGCCGGCGTCATCGAGCCACGGCACCCGGAAGATGATCTGGCGCTCGGGCTCGCACAGCCGGCGGATGATCGCCCCGTCGGCGTAGTCCGGATGCTTGTCCACCACCGGGCCGAGGCTCGTCAGCACCTCGATGACGGCTTGGTGGAATTCCTGCTCGCCGGGGTTACGTTGCGCTACTTCTTCGTAGATCGCCTGCAGTTTCTCGTGTAGTACAGCCATGTCAGTCCATCTGGTAGCGGGGAAAGACCCCGGTCGGAGCGGGCAATTCGGTACCTGGCTTGAGCCGGGTCCCGATGGAGTCGAAGTCACGGGCGTCGGTCGGCCGGCCGAGCAGATCGAGAAGCTTGGCCGTCGAGTCCGGCATCACGGGCTGCGTCAGCGTCGCCGCGATCCGCACCACCTCCAACGTCGTGTACAGCACCGTACCGAACCGCTGTTGGTCCGCCGGATCCTCCGACTTGCGCAGCACCCACGGTTCCTGCGCCGAGAAGTAGCGATTCGCCGCACCCAGCACCGACCAGATCGATTCAAGTGCGAGATGCATCGCCGGCACATCGTAGTGGGCGCGCACTTGTTCGAGCAGACCGTCGGCGGCATTCAGCAGCGCGACGTCGTCGTCGCCGAACGTGCCCGGGTCGGGCACCACGCCGTCGAGGTTCTTGGCCACCATCGACAGTGAGCGTTGCGCGAGGTTGCCCAACTCGTTGGCCAGGTCGGCGTTGATCCGGCCGATGATGGCTTCCTCGCTGTAGCTGCCGTCCTGGCCGAAGGACACCTCGCGCAGGAAGAAGTAGCGCACCGGGTCGAGCCCGAAGGTGTCGATGAGCGCGATCGGATCCACCACGTTGCCGACCGACTTACTCATCTTCTCGCCCTTGACGTTGATGAAGCCGTGCGCGAAGACCCGTTCGGGAAGCGCGATCCCGGCCGACATCAAAAACGCCGGCCAGTACACCGTGTGGAACCGGATGATGTCCTTGCCGATCATGTGCAGCTTCGCCGGCCAGTACTTGCCGAAGTCCTCGGACGCCTCGTCCGGAAAGCCCACGCCGGTCAGGTAATTGGTCAGCGCGTCCACCCACACGTACATCACGTGGTCGGGATGGTCGGGCACCGGCACGCCCCAGTCGAACGTGGTCCGCGAGATCGACAGATCCTTCAGTCCGCCGGAGACGAAGCTGACGATCTCGTTGCGGCGCACATCGGGGCCGATGAACTCCGGATGCGCCTGGTAATGCGCCAGCAGCCGCTCGGTGTAGGCCGAGAGCCGGAAGAAGTAGGTCTGCTCCTCGGTCCAGGTGACCGGGGTGCCCGTCTCGATCGCGGTGCGGGTGCCGTCGGCGTTCTCGACGGTCTCGTCCTCGGCGAAGAAACGCTCGTCGCGCACGGAGTACCAACCGGCGTAGGTGCCCAGGTAGATGTCTCCGGCCTCGCTCATGCGACGCCAGATCTCCTTGCACGCCTCGTAGTGGTCGGCGTCGGAGGTGCGGATGAACCGGTCGAAGGAGATGTTGAGCTTCTCCTGCAGCCGCTGGAACACGTCGGAGTTGCGGTTGGCCAGTTCGGCCGCCGCGATGCCCTGGGCCGCCGCGGCCTCGGCCATCTTCTGCCCGTGCACGTCGGTTCCGGTCAGGTAGCGCACATCGAAGCCGTCGAGCCGCTTGAACCGGGCGATCGCATCGGTGGCGATGTACTCGTAGGCGTGCCCGATGTGCGGCGCACCGTTGGGGTAGGCGATGGCCGTGGTGATGTAGTACGGAACGTTGGAAGGCTCACTCATTTGGTCCCACCTTATGGTGTTGCGGTGGGGTCCAAACGCTCAGCCAGGGAGAAGCCGCCAGCCCCGGAGCCGTTGGCTCCGCTGGTCGACGCACACACCCATCTCGACGCCTGCGGCGCGCAGACCGCCGATGACGTCCGCGCGATCGTCGACCGCGCGGCCGCGGTCGGGGTGGGCCAGGTGGTCACGATCGCCGACGACCTGGACTCCGCGCGCTGGGTGACCACGGCCGTCGAGGCCGATGAGCGGGTGTACGGCGCGGTGGCGCTGCATCCCACTCGCGCCAATGCGCTCACCGACGCGGCCCGGGCCGAGGTCGAGGCGCTGGCCGCCCATCCGCGGGTCGTCGCGGTCGGGGAGACCGGGATGGACATGTACTGGCCGGGCCGGCTGGAGGGCTGCGCCACACCGGCCGAGCAGCGTGAGGCCTTCGCCTGGCACATCGACCTGGCCAAGCGCACCGGCAAGCCGCTGATGATCCACAACCGCGAGGCCGACGCCGAGGTGCTCGACGTACTTCGCGCCGAAAGGCCGCCCGAGACAGTGATCTTCCACTGTTTTTCGTCGGGACCGGAGATGGCCCACACTTGCGTCGACGCCGGCTGGATCCTGAGCCTGTCCGGGACGGTCAGCTTCAAAAACGCCGCTGAGCTGCGGGAAGCCGCGAAGTTGATCCCGCCGGGGCAGCTGCTGGTGGAGACCGACGCGCCGTTTCTGACCCCGCACCCGTTCCGCGGCGCCCCGAACGAGCCGTACTGCCTGCCATACACTGTGCGGGCACTCGCAGAGTTGCTGGACCGGCCCGCCGAGGAGGTCGCGTCCGAGACCGCAGCCACTGCGGCGCGGGTGTACGGACTTAACGGACGCGGCCGCGCCTAGTTGCCGGGCATGGGTCGATTCGTTACCGTCTTGTGATCAAACCCTCAACCGCCGGCGGTGAACCATGCCGTCCGTACCGGGGAGAAACGCTGATATATGGACGTGCTCAACAAACTTCATGAGTCCCGCTCGCCGCTGTTGCGTGGCGTGGTGGGTGCCCTCCTGGTGACGCTGACCGCGGCCGGGGGCTACGCCGTCGGATCGCACAAAACCGTGACGCTGAGCGTCGACGGCGCGCCGATGACGGTGACGACGATGAAGTCCCGAGTGATCGACGTGGTCGAAGAGAACGGATTTTCCGTTGGCGATCGCGACGATCTTTACCCTGCCGGCGACGAGTCCGTGCACCAGTCCGACACCATCGTCCTGCGCCGCAGCCGGCCCCTGCAATTGTCGTTGGACGGTAACGACAGCAAGCAGGTCTGGACCACCGCCTCGACCGTGGACGAGGCCCTGGCGCAGCTGAAGATGACCGACAAGGCTCCCGCTGCGGCGTCGCGCGGCAGCCGGGTGCCGCTGGGTGGGATGGCGCTGCCGGTGGTGAGCGCCAAGACGGTCCATATCGACGACGGCGGTGCGCCCTCGACCGTGCACCTCGCGGCCCCCAACGTGGCCGGTCTGCTCGCCGCGGCGGGCGCCCCGCTGGAGCAGAACGACACCGTGGTGCCGTCGGCATCCGCCCCGGTCACCGAGGGTATGCAGATCCAGGTGACCCGTAAGCGCATCGAGAAGGTGACCGAGCGGATACCGCTGGCCCCGGGCAACAAGCGCATCGAAGACGTCGAGCTCAACATGAGCCGCCAGATCG
>NZ_LZJD01000114.1:0-22900 GCF_001666875.1 Mycobacterium sp. E802 | reverse complement strand
ACGCAACCGCACAAACGCCGCCAGCTTCGCCGAAGGCCGGTAATGATCCTCCGCATCCAACACCGCAGCATCGGCCAACGGTGCGACCTTGGCGCCGGTGGCGATCAACTCCGCCAACAACGGGGCCGGCACAATCCCACCACCGAGGATCACCGCGGGACTGCCGGCAACCGCCGGGGTGTCATCGGCAACGAAGTTCGTCGAGTCGCCATGCAATCGGGCATCCCGCGGCGTCTGCGCCACCACCTTCTCGACCGGCTTCTCCACCGGCTCGGCGGTGTCGTGGACGGGCTCAGCGGGCACGGCGGCCTCGCCTGGAGTATCGCCAACGTCGCTCGCCTGGCCGTCGTTGTCCTGCGGTGCGGGAACGTGTTGGGGCAGCTGATCGGTGAGCAGGTGGACCACCACACTGCTCGAGCGTGGATCAACCCCGGCGGCCGGGCACTGCGGGCTGCCACACTGGCAGGTCAACCGCTCGGCCCCGACCGCCAACGCCCCCAACGCATCAGCGCGACGCTGCGCCATGGTCCGCGGATCGGCCTCACACACACCACCGGCCCAGCGCGATATGAAGATGCCCACGCGCGCCCGTACTCGTGAACAAACGCGCATCCAACGCATCAACGCCGAACGCCGACTCAACACCGAAGGCGCTGTCGATACTGGCGGAGTCAACACCGAAGGCGGCAAAGCGCCACCCTTCTAGGCCAATTCAGCCAAGCCGCTCGATGACCGTGGCATTGGCCATCCCGCCGCCCTCGCACATGGTCTGCAATCCGTAGCGGCCGCCGCGCTGCTCCAGGGCGTTGACCAGGGTGGTCATGATGCGCGCACCGCTGGCGCCCAACGGGTGCCCGATCGCGATGGCGCCACCGTTGACGTTGGTCTTGTCAAGATCCGCACCCGTGTCATGCGCCCAGGCCAGCACCACCGGCGCGAACGCCTCGTTCACCTCGAACAGGTCGATGTCCGCCAACGTCAAACCCGCACGCGCCAACACCTTTTCGGTCGCCGGGATGACACCGGTCAACATGTAGAGCGGATCGGACCCGACCACGGTGGTGGTGTGGATCCGGGCGAGCGGCTTCAAGCCAAGCTTGCGCGCGGCCGCGCCACTGGTGATCATCACTGCCGCGCTGCCGTCGGACAGCGGCGACGAGTTGCCCGGGGTGATCTCCCAGTTGATCTGCGGGAAGCGGGCCGCGTACGACTCGTGGTAGAACGCCGGCTTGAGTCCGGCGAGTGTCTCGACGGTGGTGCCGGGCCGGATGATTTCGTCGGTGCTCAGCCCCGCGATCGGGGCAAGCTCGGCATCGAACGAACCATCCTTGGTGGCCCGCGCCGCCTTCTCGTGGCTGCCTGCCGAGAACTCGTCGAGCTGGGCACGGGAGAAGCCCCACTTGGCCGCGATCAGTTCGGCGCTGATCCCTTGGGGCACAAGCCCGTCCGAGTAGCGTTCAGCGAATGCCAGGCCGAACGGGTCGCTGCCGGGCAGTACCGATGAACCCATCGGAACCCGGGACATGGACTCCACGCCTGCGGCGATCACGATGTCGTAGGCCCCGGCGAGCACGCCTTGGGCGGCGAAGCTGATCGCCTGCTGCGAGCTGCCGCACTGGCGGTCGACGGTGGTGCCGGGCACGCTCTCGGGAAAGCCTGCGCCCAGTAAGGCGTTGCGGGCCACGTTCACCGCCTGGTCGCCCACTTGCGTGACGGCCCCGGCAATCACGTCGTCCACCAACACGGGGTCGACGCCGGTGCGCGTGGTGAGCTCGCGCAGGCTGTGCGCCAGCAGGTCCGCCGGCAGGACGCCGTGCAGGGCGCCGTTGGCCTTGCCTTTGCCGATCGGGGTGCGGACCGCTCCGACGATCACTGCGTCGCGGTCTGAGTATCCGCTCATCTGGGCCTCCTGATGCTCCACGCTGAGTATTGTTATGACTACCCAGGTATAGCACCTGGGTATAGTAAGAACAACTCAGGTATGGAGTTTGATTCCGTGGGAATGCTGCAGGGCAAGTTGGCCGATCGTGACGCGTGGTCGGCGGTGGGGCGGTGCCCGATCGAGAGGACGATGGCGTTCGCCGGTACCAAGTCGGCGATGTTGATCATGCGCGAGGCCTTCTACGGCACCACCCGGTTCGACGATTTCGCCCGTCGCGTCGGCATCACCAAGGCGGCAACCTCGGCGCGGCTGTCAGACCTGGTGGCGGCCGGACTCCTGGCCAAGAAGCCGTACCGCGAGCCGGGGCAACGGGAGCGCTACGAATACGTGCTCACCGAATCCGGGACCGACTTCATGCCGGTGGTGTGGGCCATGTTCGAGTGGGGTCGCAAGCACCTCGGCGATACCGGCCTGCGCCTGGCGCATGACGAGTGTGGCGCCCTGGCCGGCGTCGAAATCCGTTGTGAAGAAGGTCATCTCGTACCGTCTGACGAACTCGTCATCCGCGTCGAACGCGACCATTCGTGACCACAGGCGCGGACGCGCTGAAAATCCTGGCCGACGACGGCCGCTGGCGCATCGAACCCGGACTCACCCAAGCGGAACTCGACGCGCTCGAAACCCGCTTCTCCCTGTGGCTGCACCCGGACCACCGTGACTTCTTGGCGGCCGGTTTACCCATCGGATCCGGCTGGCCGGACTGGCGAAACGCCGACGACGTGACGCTGCGGGCACATATCGGCCGTGCGGTGCGCGAACTGCTGCACTCCGTGCGGACAGGGGAGTTGTGGCACCCGGCCTGGGGTGACAATCCCGGCGGTGACGCGGCATGGAAAATCGCCAGCGCCGCCCTCGCCGGTCAACCCCGGGTGGTCCCGATCTACGGTGTCGCATTCCTCACCCAGGGGCCGGGCGCCCCGACGGTGTGGGCGGTCCAGGACGCCGGTGTCCGCGCGGTGGCCGCGGATCTGATCGGCCTGGCGCACCTGCTCACCGGACAGACCGTGAACCCGCCCGACTCGGCCGGCCCACCGCCGTTGTTGCCGGAGCCGGAACCGGAGCCTGACGTCCCGGTGCTCGACGTGCCGCCGTTTCCGCCTGACCCGGTCATGCCCCCACTGACGGCGGTGCTGCCGCCACGAGATCCCGGCGCCGCCCTGGCCGAGCTCGGCGTCGATGTGGGACAGCTGCAACGTCACGACGATGTGCTGGCCCACCGGGCGCCCATGTGGTCGACGTCAGTGCCGCCCGGCGTCCCGGCCATCGAGGCCTGGCTGGCTGTCCGGGCACAGTTTCCGATGACGGGGTTGTGGCCGGTGCTGCTGACCGACTCGGCCTGGCACCGGATCGGGATGGATGGAGTAGCCGACGAAACCCCGCTTCTGGCAGCGCAATTCAACGGTGTGGGCTGGCTGGAACGCGAGTTCGCGGAGCGGACGTCCGAATATCCGGTGCCGCGCTACGGGCGTGAGTTCGACGTCCTGGATTCGGAGGACTGGCAACAGAGCTTCCTCCGGTTCGATTTCCGCGGCAAGTATTCCCGGCTGGCATTGGTGCCCACCCCGGCCGACTGGCTGGTGCCCGGATTGCTTCAGTGGTCGGGTGCGGTCAACTCCGATGTCTCGGGCGTCGACCATGCCGCGATCCTGCGCCGCTGGGCGGTGCGACACCAGACCGAGGTGTTGGCCCTCGACGACGAATACCTCGTGCTGGTGGCCAACCAGCCGCCGCGCACCCAGCATGAGGCGCTCACCGCGGCCCTGGAGGCGTATCTGTACTGCGACGACACCGTCAACACCCAGACCGGCTCACTTGATGCGCTGGCCGTCGCATTGACGGACCGGCTATGGACGTTCTGGTGGGATTGATCGGCGTTACTCTCGGCCCGTGCTGCACTTACGCGTCATCGCGCCGGTGGACCTGCGTGACCCGATCCTCAACGTCCTGCACGCCGAGCCGGGCGTGGCCCACATCGTGGTGCACACCGGCGCCGCCGTCGATCCCGCAGGCGACGAGATCACCGCAGACGTCGCCCGAGAAGCCGGCAACGACGTGGTCGAGCGGCTGAAGTCCCTCGATGTGCATCACTTCGGTGCCATCACCCTGGAGCCGCTGGACACCGTGCTGTCGACCTCGGCCCACCACGCCGAGGACGTCGCCGACGGGGATGCAGCCGACGCGGTGATCTGGGACGAGCTGATCGCTCGGACGCGTGAGGAGTCCAGCCTCAGCGTGACGTACCTGGTGTTCCTGTGCATCGCCTGCCTGCTCGCGGCGATCGGCGTGGTGACCGATTCGGCGGTCACGGTGGTCGGTGCGATGGTCGTGGGCCCGGAATTCGGACCCTTAGCGGCGTTGGCCGTCTCCCTGGTCCAAGGCCGCGTGTCGCTGGCGCGACAGGCTGGGGTGGCGCTGCTGGTCGGGTTTCCGGTGGCCATGATCGTCACCGGTCTCGGGGTGTTGGCCTTCGAAACCCTGGGGTGGGTTCAGGTGAGAAGTTTCAGCGAGCTCACCCAGGTCGACTTCATCTTCCAGGTGGGCCCGTTCTCGCTCGTGGTGGCGCTGCTGGCCGGGGCGGCTGGAATGTTGTCGCTGGTGTCGTCGAAATCGGCGGCTCTGGTGGGCGTGTTCATCTCGGTGACGACGGTGCCGGCCGCCGGCTTCGCGGTGGTGGCAGCGACCGTGGGCGACTGGCATGTCGCCGCCGAGTCGGTCCTGCAGTTGGTGGTCAACCTCGTCGGAATCACCCTGGCCGGTGTCCTGACGCTCGCGGTCTACCGTCGCACCAGGTCCCGACGTCCCGTCACAGGTGGCTGAGGCCCATCGCGAAAAAGAACACCGCGACCGCGCCGGCGATGACTGCCACCACCAGTCGATGGTGGAGTCTCATCCAGGCGTAGATCCGCTCGACCGCCGACCGGGTGGCTTCTGGGGCGATCCAGAAGCTGATGATCGGCGCGAGCGCCGCGAGAAAGGCCACCACGTTGAACACGACAAGAGCGGCCATCTGCTCGGCGGCGGTGACGCCCGCGGTGAGTGCCGCGGCCATGGCGGCCAGGTAGTACGGGGTCGGAAAACCGTTGATGAGGCCGAGTAACGCCGCCGCCCAGGGCGCCTCGCCGCGCAGCGCGGACTGTAGGCCCGCCGGCAGCCGGGACAGTCCCGGCACGGTGGACGGTGTCGGGGGAGTACTGACGGGGACAGGCACGGATCGACGTGAGCGCACCTTGTCGACCAGGCGTTCCAGCATGCCGGTTGCCGACAGGACGGCGATCGTCAGCGCCACCACGGCGACGCCGAGCTCAAGTGCCGGGGACATGGTGTGCCCGCCGTCGTCGGTGGCGTTCTTGAATCCGGACACCACCGCTGCACCCACGGCGACATTGGCGGTGAACGCGACGAGGAAGAACGGGAGCAATAGTCGCAGCGGGTGCCTTCGCGACAGCATGAAGGCGATGACCCCGATCCTGAGGGGGTCGCACGCCGCCACGACGGCCATCACCAGCACGGTGCTCCACATCGCCGGCGGCCACATCCCTTCGTTCGATTACCCCACCGCTGAATTCAACCAGCGTTACCCGATTCCGGCCGTATCGGGCGCCGCGCGTCGCCGCGCACCGCTACTCCCGGGGTGCGTACCGTTCTTCACTGATGGATCTCGGTGCGGACGCTGACGGCGTGTTGTCCGGCTATTGCCGGTCACATGCCCAGCGTGCGCTGTTCGATGTGCGCGAAGACGGCGGCGCCGGATTCGACGAGATGGTCGACGCCTCCGGTGACGTCCGCCCGGCGTGGCGGGAGCTGGCCGACGGCATCGGTGATCGGGGCCGCGACGGCCTGGACCGGCTACGCGCGACGGTGCGTGGGCTGGTCGACAACGACGGCATCACCTACCTGCAGGTAGACCGGCACGGCGAGGTGGTCACCGACGACGACGGCACTGCGCTGGCAGGCCCGTGGCATCTCGATGCGCTGCCGCTGGTGCTTTCCGCCGAAGACTGGGATCCCCTTGAGTCGGGCCTGGTGCAACGCTCCCGGCTACTCGATGCGGTGCTCACCGACCTCTACGGGGACCGCCGCTCGATCACCAGCGGGGTGCTGCCGCCCGCCCTGCTGTTCGGCCATCCCGGATACGTGCGCGCCGCCCGTGGTCTCGTGGTACCCGGGCGGCATCAGCTCTTCCTGCATGCGTGCGATGTCAGCCGGGGCAACGATGGCGGCTTCGCCGTCAACGCAGACTGGACGCAAGCGCCCTCGGGCGCGGGATACGCACTGGCCGACCGACGCGTCATCGCCCATGCCGCACCGGATCTCTACGAGAGGGTGGGCCCCCGGCCCGCGTCACCGTGGGCCCAGGCGCTGCGGCTGGCCCTTCTCGACGCGGCCCCGGAGGCCGCAGTGGAGCCCGTCGTGGTGGTGCTCAGTCCCGGGATTCACTCCGAGACGGCCTTCGACCAGGCGTACCTGGCCGGCGTGCTCGGCTTCCCATTGGTGGAAAGCGCCGATCTGGTGGTACGCGACGGGGCCCTGTGGATGCGGTCGCTGGGCACCCTCAAACGAGTCGACGTGGTGCTGCGCCGCGTCGACGCCGATTACGTGGACCCGCTGGATCTGCGTCCTGATTCCCGGCTCGGCGTGGTGGGCCTGGTCGAGGTGATGCGCCGCGGTGCCGTGACCGTGGTCAACACGCTGGGCAGTGGAATCCTGGAAAGCCCTGGACTGGCACGGTTTCTGCCGCAGCTGTCCGAACTGTTGCTGGGCGAGACACCGACATTGCCGACGCTGCCGATGTACTGGGGCGGCATCGACATCGAGCGTTCCCATCTGCTCACGAAGCTGTCGTCGCTGCTGATCCGTCCGGTGAACGGAGGACGGACGATCGTCGGTCCCGCGCTGTCGGGATCGGACCGGGAACGGTTGGCGGCACGAATCGAGGCCGAACCCGAAAACTGGATCGGCCAGGAGTTGCCGCAATTCTCCACCGCACCAACCAATTACCGGGCCAAGGGGGTGGTTTCGGGCAACGTCGGCATGCGCCTGTTCACGGTCGCGCAACGTGGCGGGTATGCGCCGATGATCGGTGGACTGGGCTATGTCGTCGCCCCGGGAAACGCCGCCTTTCGGATGAACACCCTTGCTGCCAAAGATGTTTGGATCCGCACGCCCCAGCGGGTCGGCGTCGAGCACGCCCCGCTCTCGGTCGAACGGGCTGTGTCGGTCGCGGCGCCCAGTCCGACGCGGGCCGTCACTTCGCCCCGTGTGCTCTCGGATCTGTTCTGGATCGGTCGTTACGGCGAACGTGCCGAGGCCATGGCCCGGCTGCTCACCGTCACCCGGGAGCGCTACCACGAATACCGGTACCGCCCGGATCTCGAAGAGAGCCAGTGTGTTCCGGTGCTGCTGGCCGCCGTCGGGACGATCACCGGTGTCGAGAGCGGAGACGTCGACGACACACTGTGGGCGAGCACCGCCGACCGGCACCGGCCGGGCTCGTTGGCGCAGTCGGTGGATCGCCTGGGGTCGGCGGCCCGTTCGGTGCGTGACCAGATGTCCAACGACACCTGGATGGTGCTGGCCGGCGTGGAACGTGCGGTCCTGGGTCAACCACCGGCCCGGCCTCGATCGCCGGCGACGGCGGAGGCTTACCTGGCCGCCGCACACAGCCGAACCCTGGCCGGAATGCTGGCATTGTCGGGCGTGGCCGCCGAATCGATGGTGCAGGACATCGGTTGGACGATGATGGATCTCGGCAAGCGCATCGAGCGTGGGCTCGGGTTGACCGCCTTGCTGAGCGCCACCCTCACGACAGCGCACGGCGCCGAAGCCGAACGCGCGGTGGCCGAGTCGGCCTTGGTGGTGTGCGAATCCTCGGTGATCTACCGACGGCGAAATCCGGGCCGCATCAGCGTGACCGCGATCGCCGAACTGATGCTGGTCGACGCGGAGAACCCGAGGTCGCTGATCTACCAGGTGGAGCGCATCCGCGCACATCTCAAGGCCCTGCCCGGGTCGTCGGGTTCGTCGCGTTCGGAACGTCTCGCCGACGAGTTGGCCACCCGGTTGCGCCGGCTCGATCCGGCCGATCTCGAGGAGGTGGGCGAGAACGGGAGGCGCGTCGAGCTGGCTGCACTGCTCGACGGCGTCCACGCCGGTCTGCGGGAGCTCTCGACGGTCATCACCGCGGCTCATCTGTCCCTGCCCGGCGGCATGCAGCCTCTGTGGGGGCCCGACGAGCGGCGGTTGGTGCCGTGACCGAGCCCACCGGCGCCGCGGGCACCCGGTGCTACGCGATCACCCATCGCACGGTCTACCGATATTCCGACGATGTCACCAGCTCCTACGGCCGCGGCTTTCTCACCCCTCGGGACCTGGCGTGGCAGCGCTGCCGGTCGCAAGAGCTCGTGATCGAACCGCGGCCGGCCGACAGATCCACCAGCCGCGACGCGTACGGCAACATCAGCACGTATTTCCATGTCACCCAACCGCACCGCACCCTGAGCATCACCAGCAGCTCGGTGGTCGAAGTGGATCCGTTTGGGCCCGAGCATTATTCGGGTGCCTCGGCCAGGGCGCCGTGGGAGCTGGCCCGTCCGGTCGGCGGGGACGGCGCCCTGGCCGCCGAGTTCACCCTCGACCTGTCGCCGCCGGAGATCACCGAGGCGGTGCGCGAATACGCCGCGCCCAGTTTCGTTCCCGGACGACCGCTGATCGAGGTACTGCGCGACCTGACCTCGAGGATCTACTCCGACTTCACCTACCGGTCGGGCTCGACCACGGTGTCCACCCAGGTGGCCGAGGTGCTGGCAGCCCGGGCGGGGGTATGTCAGGACTTCGCCCGGCTGGCCATCGCGTGCCTGCGGGCCAACGGGTTGGCCGCCGGTTATGTTTCGGGCTATCTGGCCACCGACCCGCCGCCGGGCAAGGAACGCATGATCGGGGTGGATGCCACGCACGCCTGGGCGGCGGTGTGGACGCCGCAGAATCTGTGGCTCGGGTTGGACCCGACCAACGACCAGCTGGTCGACGAGCGCTACATCGTGGCCGGTTTCGGCCGCGACTACGCCGACGTGCCTCCGTTGCGCGGCATCATCTTCACCGATTCCGACAGTAGTGTGATCGAAGTGTCGGTCGACGTGGCACCGTGTCCGCCGGATCGAGGGGGCTTGCTGCATGCGTGATTTCCACTGCCCGACCTGTGGCCAGCGACTCGCGTTCGAGAACTCCCTGTGTCTGTCGTGCGGCAGTGCGTTGGGCTTCTCCCTCGACGACATGGCGCTGCTGGTGATCACCGATACTGCGCGCAGCGGCCATGCCGGCGCGGTCGACGAAGACCACTACCGGTTGTGCGCAAACCTTCATGTGGCGGAATGCAATTGGCTGGTACGCACCGGCGACGACAACCAATTGTGTGCTTCGTGCACCCTCACACGGACCCGGCCCGCCGACGGCGATACCGCCGCGATGACGTCGTTCGCCGAAGCCGAGCGGGCCAAACGTCGGCTCATCGCCGAACTGCACGAGCTCAAGCTGCCGATCGTCGGTCGTGACGAGGATCCGGAATTCGGGCTGGCTTTCGATCTGTTGTCCAGCGAGTCCCAGAAGGTGTTCACCGGTCATCAGAACGGCGTCATCACACTGGATCTCGCCGAAGGCGACGACGTGCACCGCGAGCAGTTGCGCATCGCGATGGACGAGCCCTACCGCACCCTGCTGGGCCACTTCCGTCACGAGATCGGGCATTACTATTACTACCGCCTGGTCGAGCCGTCACCGGACTACCAGGCCCGGTTCAGCGTGCTGTTCGGGGACGCCGACGCCGACTATCAGGCCGCCCTGGACCGGCACTACGACCAGGGGCCCCCGCCCGGTTGGGAGGACGATTACGTCTCGTCCTACGCCACCATGCACCCCGCCGAGGACTGGGCCGAGACCTTCGCGCACTACCTGCACATCCGCGACACCCTGGATACCTCGGCGGCCTTCGGATTCGCCCCCGCCGGAGCCACATTCGAACGGCGGGTGCTGGGGCCCAGCGGCTTCGACACCATCATCGACATGTGGCTCCCGCTGGCGTGGGCGTTGAACATGGTGAACCGGTCGATGGGCCACAGCGATCTGTACCCCTTCGTACTGGCGCCCGCAGTGCTGGAGAAGATGCGGTTCGTGCACACGGTCATCGACGAGACCACGTCGTAGGCCTCCGACCGAGAAAGTGACAGCACGGTCACGATCGAATGTCGCAACCCGGCCCGGCCGCAACGTCTTCCTAGGATCGCCGCGTGACTGATCGCTATGGCTCCGATGTGTTGGCCCGAAACCCGCACACCCCCAAGATGACCCGTTCGAAGGAACAGCCCGCCGAGAAGGGCCTCGTCGTGGAGGACGCCCAGAGCGGTTATGTGGGAGCGGTGGTCCGCATCGAAGGCGATCGCGTCGAACTGGAGGACCGCCGCGGCAAGGTGCGGACGTTCCCGATGGGGCCGGGTTTCCTGCTCGACGGCAAGCCGGTGAGCCTCGTCGTGCCCAAGCGTTCGGCGGCGCCGGCGCGCACGGCGTCCGGATCGGTCGCGGTGCCGAACGCCAAGGCCAAGGTGGCACTGGCCAGCCGGATCTATGTGGAGGGCCGGCACGACGCCGAGCTCGTCGAGCAGGTCTGGGGAGCCGATCTGCGCATCGAAGGCGTCGTCGTCGAATACCTCGGCGGCGTCGACGACCTGGCCGACATCGTCGCGGAATTCGCACCCGGGCCCGGCCGGCGGCTGGGAGTCCTCGTCGATCACCTGGTCACCGGGTCGAAGGAGGCGCGTATCGCCGAGGCGGTCCGACGCGGCCCCGGCGGTGCGCACACCCTGGTGGTCGGACACCCCTTCGTCGACATCTGGCAGGCCGTGAAACCGGCCCGGCTCGGGATGAAGGCCTGGCCCACCATTCCGCGGAATGTGGAGTGGAAACACGGCATCTGTGCGGCGCTCGGCTGGCCACACCGGGATCAGGCCGACATCGCCGGGGCCTGGCAGAAGATCCGGGGTCGGGTCCGGGACTGGAACGATCTTGAGCCCGCACTGATCGGCCGGGTCGAGGAACTGATCGACTTCGTCACCGCGCCGGAATAGTCGGTCATGGCGGCGTGGTAAGCAGAAGACGTGCCTGACAGTTTATTCGACGTGCCAGGTGAACCCGCACCCGCGGGTCCGGGCGCGCCTCCTGCTTCGGGATTGGCACCGCTGGCGGTGCGGATGCGCCCCGCCGATCTCGACGAGGTCGTCGGGCAGTCCCACCTGCTGAAGGCCGGGTCGCCGCTGCGTCGGCTGGTGGAGGGGTCCGGCGCGGCGTCGGTGATCCTCTACGGCCCGCCCGGCACCGGCAAGACCACCCTCGCCTCGCTCATCTCGCAGGCCACCGGTCGTCGCTTCGAGGCGCTCTCGGCGCTGAGTGCCGGGGTGAAAGAGGTCCGCGCGGTCATCGATGGCGCGCGGAGGGCGCTCCTGCACGGTGAACAGACGGTGCTGTTCATCGACGAGGTGCACCGCTTCTCCAAGACCCAGCAGGACGCCTTGCTGGCGGCCGTGGAGAACCGCGTCGTGCTGTTGGTGGCGGCCACCACGGAGAACCCGTCGTTCTCGGTGGTGGCGCCGCTGCTGTCACGCTCGCTGATCCTGCAGCTGCAGCCGCTGAGCGCCGAGGGCATCGGCACCGTGGTGCGCCGGGCGCTGGCCGACCCGCGCGGTCTGGGCGGGGCAGTGCAGGCCGACGACGAGGCCGTCGACCTGTTGGTGCGGCTGTCTTCCGGCGATGCCCGCCGGGCCCTGACCGCCCTGGAGGTGGCCGCAGAAACGGCCGGCGGCCCCGGCGGCGTGATCACCGTGGACGTCATCGAACAGTCGTTGGACAAGGCCGCGGTGCGCTACGACCGCGACGGCGATCAGCACTACGACGTGATCAGCGCCTTCATCAAATCGGTGCGCGGGTCCGACGTCGACGCGGCATTGCACTACCTGGCCCGGATGCTGGTGGCGGGGGAGGATCCGCGCTTTGTCGCGCGTCGACTGATGATCTTGGCCAGCGAGGACATCGGGATGGCCGATCCCACCGCGCTGCAGATCGCGGTGGCCGCCGCCCAGACCGTGCAACTGATCGGAATGCCCGAGGCGCAACTGACACTCGCGCATGCGACGGTTCATCTGGCGACGGCGCCCAAGTCCAATGCGGTGACCACCGCTCTCGGGGCAGCGATGAGCGACGTCCGGGCCGGGAAGGCCGGCCTGGTGCCCCCGCATCTGCGTGACGGCCACTATTCCGGTGCCCAGAAACTCGGCAACGCCGTGGGCTACAAATACGCCCATGACCATCCCGACGGGGTTGTGCCGCAGCAGTATCCACCGGACGAACTGGTGGGCGTGGACTATTACCAGCCGACGGGACGCGGGTTCGAGCGCGAACTCCTGTCCCGGGTCGACAAATTGCGCGCCATAATCCGTCGCATCCGGCGCTGAGCGCAAACGAAAACCACGGCCCCGGTTGAGAATTCAAACCGGGGCCGTGGTGCGTGGGCTAGGCGGTCAGCGCAGCAGACCGGTCCGCCGGCGTCCCATGAACGCGGACACCAGCGCCACACCGATGGCGGCGACGATGACCTGAACCAGCAATTCGAGCCAGTCGATCCCGCTGGTCATCGTCGGGATGCCGAGTGCGCGGGCGATCGCACTGCCGATGAAGGCCGACACGATGCCGACCAGGATCGTCACCAGAAAACCGATGGGTTGCCTGCCGGGGACGATCAGCCGGCCGATCAGGCCGACGACGATGCCGATCAGGATCGCGCTGATGATGCCGGTGATGGTCATTTCTCCTCCAGAGCTGAGTTGGACTGGAACGGAGATACCCGGGACTGTCAGCGCTCAAACGGCGCCGTCAATTCTGGACTCGTTCTCGTTCAGGCCATCTCGGGAACTCGCAGGTGCGCCAGTACCAATTCGTACTCACCGACGTTGAGTTGCTCGGCACTCAGATCCCGCAACCGGGCCGTGCGCAGTGACCGGGCCTCGTCTCTGTTGCGGTCCATCGCCTCGGCGCTGTCGAAGGTGGCCGTGGACACCGCTCGCCCGGAGGAGCGGTCGAGCATCAGGCTGGCGCTACAGAATCCGTCGAGCTCTTCCATCGCGGGCAACACAGAACTCCGGTAGAACTCCACGGCCCGGTCGAACAGTTCGGGGCGAGTCCGCAGCCAGGTGGCCCGCACGCATGCGCCTGGTGCGGAGTACTGCTCGCGGTGCACCATCGCGATTTCCCATTCGTCGATGGTCGCGGTACCGGCGAAAATCTCGACCAGCCGATGACGCATCGGAGCCACTGCCGCGGCGCTGGCGTGCATGGACTCCTCGGACCGCCAGGCCGTGGTCAGGACACACTCACCCGATTCCCGGTCCACCAGCAACGACAGGCCGACACAGCCGTCCACGGCGTCCAGGGCGGGCATCACCTCGTCGCGGACGTGGGCGATACCGGCGTTGAGTGCCTGGGTGCGCGCGGCGATCGTGGTTGAACGTGCGAACACGATCCACCCCTTCCTGCCAGGGTGGCGCCCCGGTGGCGCCACCGGTTCCACTCCCACCCTCCTCCGCTGCGTCCCGGGTGGCAATGGGATACGCAAGCGGCTCGTACGCTGAACGCATGGACACCGACGTCATCGACGTGGACACCTCGCAGCGGCGCATCGTCGATCTGACCGACGCGGTGCGCGAGTTCTGCGGCGCGCACGACGACGGCCTGTGCAACGTGTTCGTCCCGCACGCCACCGCGGGCGTGGCGATCATCGAGACCGGCGCCGGGTCGGACAAGGATCTGGTCGACACGCTGGAACGGCTGGTGCCGCGTGACGACCGCTACCGGCACAGCCACGGCTCGTTCGGCCACGGCGCCGATCACGTGCTGCCCGCCCTGGTGTCTCCCTCGGTGACGGTGCCGGTGAAGTCGGGCCGTGTGCTGCTGGGCACCTGGCAGAGCGTGGTGCTGGTGGACCTCAACCGCGACAACCCACAGCGTTCGGTGCGGCTGAGCTTCCTGGGGGCGTGACGCTCGTCGCCTTTTCGGGGCCAACGCGCGCAACGGTAATGTGAAGCGGTCGAACCGGTGGTTGCCCAGGCAACGCCGGCCACCCACGAACACGAGGACAGAGACGACGTGCAGACCCACGAGATCAGGAAGCGCTTCCTCGATCACTACGTGAAGGCGGGTCACACTGAGGTGCCCAGCGCCTCGGTGATCCTCGACGACCCCAACCTGCTGTTCGTCAATGCCGGCATGGTTCAGTTCGTGCCCTACTTCCTCGGTGCGCGGACCCCGCCGTGGAACCGGGCCGTCAGCGTGCAGAAGTGCATCCGCACGCCCGATATCGACGAGGTGGGCATCACCACCCGGCACAACACCTTCTTCCAGATGGCCGGCAACTTCAGCTTCGGCGACTATTTCAAGAAGGGCGCCATCGAGCTGGCCTGGAGTCTTCTGACCAACCCGGTATCCGAGGGCGGCTACGGATTCGACCCGGAAAAGCTCTGGGCAACGGTCTATCTGGACGACGACGAGGCGATCGAGCTGTGGCAGGAAGTGGCCGGGCTGCCCGCCGAGCGCATCCAGCGTCGCGGTATGGCCGACAACTACTGGTCCATGGGCATCCCCGGCCCCTGCGGACCGTCCTCGGAGATCTACTATGACCGCGGTCCCGAGTACGGCGTCGACGGCGGCCCGGTCGCCAACGAGGACCGCTACATCGAGATCTGGAACCTCGTGTTCATGCAGAACGAGCGGGGCGAAGGCACCTCGAAAGAGGACTACGAGATCCTCGGCCCGCTGCCGCGCAAGAACATCGACACCGGCATGGGCGTCGAGCGCGTGGCCTGTCTGCTGCAAGGCGTGGACAACGTCTACGAGACCGACCTGCTGCGGCCGGTGATCGACGCGGTCGCGGCCGTGGCACCGCGCGGGTACGGCCAGGGCAGCCACGAGGACGATGTCCGCTACCGCATCATCGCCGACCACACCCGCACCGCGGCGATCATCATCGGCGACGGCGTCAGCCCCGGGAACGAGGGCCGCGGCTATGTGCTGCGGCGGCTGCTGCGACGGATCATCCGCGCCGCCAAGCTGCTCGGTGTCGAGCAGCCGATCATGGCCGAGCTGATGGCCACCGTGCGCGACGCCATGGGCCCCGCCTATCCCGAGCTGGTCACCGACTTCGACCGCATCAACCGCATCGCGGTGGCCGAGGAAACGGCGTTCAACCGCACCCTGGCCTCGGGGTCGCGGTTGTTCGACGACGCCGCGGCCGCGACCAAGAAGTCCGGTGCCACGGTGTTGTCGGGCAGTGACGCGTTCACCCTGCACGACACCTACGGCTTCCCGATCGACCTCACCCTGGAGATGGCGGCCGAAGCCGGCCTGTCCGTGGACGAGCAGGGTTTCCGGTCGTTGATGGCCGAGCAGCGGCAACGCGCCAAGGCCGACGCCGCCGCGCGCAAGCAGGCCCACACCGATCTCTCCGCGTACCGCGAGCTGGTCGACGCCGGGCCCACCGAGTTCACCGGCTTCGACGAATTGTCCACCGAGGCACGCATTCTCGGCATTTTCGTGGACGGCAAGCGGGTGCCGGTGGTGACCCACGGGGACGTCGACGCCGAGCGGGTCGAGCTGATCCTGGACCGCACCCCGTTCTACGCCGAGGCCGGCGGCCAGATCGCCGACGAGGGCGCGATTTCCGGCACGGGTTCGTCGGGTACCGCCAGGGCGGCCGTCACCGACGTGCAGAAGATCGCCAAAACCCTGTGGGCGCACCGGGTGTCGGTGGAGTCCGGCGAATTCGTCGAAGGTGACACCGTCGTCGCCGCAGTGGATCCCAAGTGGCGTCACGGCGCCACCCAGGGGCACTCCGGTACCCACATGGTGCACGCCGCACTGCGACAGGTGTTGGGCCCCAGCGCCGTCCAGGCCGGTTCGCTGAACCGTCCGGGCTACCTGCGATTCGACTTCAACTGGCAGGGCGCGCTCACCGACGATCAGCGCACACAGATAGAAGAAGTGACCAACGAAGCCGTCGAGGCCGACTACCAGGTCAACACCTTCACCACCGCGCTGGACAAGGCCAAGGCCATGGGCGCGATGGCGATGTTCGGGGAGAACTATCCCGATCAGGTGCGGGTGGTCGAGATCGGCGGTCCGTTCTCACTGGAGCTCTGCGGCGGCACGCACGTGCACAATTCGGCCCAGATCGGTCCGGTCACGATCCTCGGAGAATCGTCGGTCGGCTCCGGCGTGCGCCGCGTCGAGGCCTACGTCGGCCTCGAATCGTTCCGGCACCTGGCCAAGGAACGCGCGTTGATGGCCGGCCTGGCCTCGTCACTCAAGGTGCCCTCGGAAGAGGTGCCGGCCCGGGTGGCCAACCTGGTGGAGCGGCTCAAGGCGGCCGAGAAGGAACTGGACAAGGTCCGGCTGGCCAATGCCCGCGCCGCTGCGGCGAATGCGGCGGCCGGCGCCGAGACCGTCGGCAAGGTCCGGTTGGTGGCGCAGCGCATGGCCGGCGGCATGTCGGCAGGGGATCTGCGCAGTCTGGTCGGGGACATCAAGGGCAAGCTCGGCGCCGACCCGGCTGTGGTGGCGCTGATCGCCGAGGGGGAGAACGACTCGGTGCCCTTCGTGGTGGCGGTCAATCCGGCCGCCCAGGATCTGGGACTGCGGGCCAACGAACTGGTCAAGCAGTTCGGTGCGGCGGTCAACGGCCGTGGGGGCGGCAAGGCGGACATGGCACAAGGTTCGGGTAAGGGGGCGGCGGGCATCGACGCGGCATTGGCCGCGCTGCGCGCCGAGATCGGACGAGGCTGACTTCGTGTCCGAGACGGTCGCAGACCGGCAGCCGGACCGTCCGGGGGACGACGACCCAGGACGCGGCCGGCGCATCGGTATCGACGTCGGCACCGTGCGGATCGGCGTTGCGAGCTGTGATCCCGACGGGATCCTGGCCACACCGGTGGAAACGGTGCAGCGGGACAAGCGGGACCGCTCAGGCAAACACCTACGCAGACTCGTGGCACTGATCGGTGAGTACGAGGCCGTCGAGGTCGTCGTCGGCTTACCCCGCACGCTCGCCGATCGGGCCGGCAGCTCGGCCGTCGATGCGATCGTGCTGGCCGACGAGCTGACCCGGCGCATCGACCCAATACCGGTGCGGCTGGCCGACGAACGCCTCACTACTGTGTCGGCACAACGGTCGTTGCGCGAAGCGGGGGTACGGGCAAGGGGACAGAAGGCGATGATCGACCAGGCCGCTGCGGTGGGCATTCTGCAGAGCTGGCTCGATCAGCGGCGGGCGGCACTGGCCGCACGCGGAGAGGGCATGGATGGCTGAGAAGTGGGGTGCCGACAAGGCGGAGCCCGAGGCGGTGGGCCCTCCGCGCCGCGGGATGAGCCCCGCCCAGCGGGCCCGCAAAGCCCGCAACGACCGCAAGCGACGTGCCACCCGCGGTCTGTCGCTGGCGGCGCTCATCGTGGTGCTCATCGGTGCGGTATTCCTGGGATCCAAGCTGTGGCACGGCATGTCAGGAAGCGCCAACGACTACGCGGGTGACGGCGTGGCCGACGTGGTCATCCAGGTACACGACGGTGACTCCACGACGGCCATCGCCAAGACCCTGCAGGACCACAAGGTGGTCGCCACCGTGAAGGCATTCGTCGAGGCGGCCCACAAGAACGAGGCGATCTCGGCGATACAGCCAGGCTTCTACAAGGTGCGGACCGAGATCCCCGCATCGAATGCCGTTGAACGCCTTGCAGATCCGCAGAGCCGCGTGGGCAAGCTGACCATCCCGGAGGGCCGCCAGCTCGACGACATCGCCGACGTCAAGACCAATGCCGTCACCGAAGGCATCTTCACCCTGATCTCGCACGCCTCGTGCGTCGAGCTCGACGGTAAGAAGCGCTGCGTACCGGTCGACGCGTTGCGGGCGGCCGCCCAGTCGGCACCGGCGGCCGCGCTGGCGGTACCGGACTGGGCCAGCGGCCCGGTCGCCGCGATGCCCAACGACCATCGGCGGCTCGAGGGCTTGATCGCACCGGGCACCTGGAACGTCGACCCGGCCGGCTCGGCGCAGGACATTCTGTCCACCCTGATCGCGGGCAGCGCCGCCGTCTACACCCAGAGCGGCCTGCTCGACACCGCGGCGGCCATGCACCTGTCGCCCTACCAGATCCTCACCGTCGGATCCCTGGTGCAGCGCGAAGCCAAACCACAGGACTTCGACAAGGTGGCCCGCGTGATCTACAACCGGCTGGCCGAACAACGCAAGCTGGAGTTCGACTCGACGGTGAACTACCCGCTGGACCGTCAGGAAGTCGCCACCACCGACGACGACCGGGCTCAGGTGACTCCGTGGAACACCTATATGCGCCAAGGTCTTCCGCAGACCCCGATCTGCTCGCCGGGCACCGACGCGTTGGCCGCGGCCGAGCATCCGGCGGCCGGGGATTGGCTGTACTTCGTGACCATCGACATGCAGGGCACGACGTTGTTCACCCGGGACTACGAACAACACCTGGCCAACATCGAACAGGCCCAACACAACGGTGTCCTCGACAGTGCCCGATAGGCGCAAGGCCGCCGTTCTCGGCTCACCGATCGCCCACTCGCGTTCCCCGCAACTGCATCTGGCCGCTTACCGCGCGCTGGGGTTGCCGGCGTGGACATACGAGCGCATCGAGTGCACGGCCGAACAACTTCCCGGGTTCGTCGGCGATCTCGGCCCGGAATGGGTCGGGCTGTCGGTGACCATGCCGGGCAAGTTCGCCGCATTGGAGTTCGCCGATCAGCGCACCGACCGTGCCGATCTGGTCGGCTCGGCCAACACGCTGGTCCAGATGCCCTCGGGGGGCTGGCGGGCGGACAACACCGACGTCGACGGGGTGGTCGGGGCGCTCGGTACCGCCGGGAACTCGGCACTGGTGATCGGCTCCGGTGGCACCGCGCCGGCCGCGGTGGTCGCCCTGGCCGAGCTCGGTGTACAGCAGATCGTCATCGTGGCCCGCGACGAGGCCAAGGCCGCTCGTTTGGTGGATCTGGCCGGCAGATGTGGCGCCGAGAGCAGCTGGTGCGACATCAACGACGCCGCGCTGGCCGACGTGGCGGCCGGCGCCGACGCTGCGGTCAGCACGATTCCGGCCGACGCCGCGGCGGTCCATGCTCGCACCCTGGCCGTGGTGCCCCGAGTGCTCGACGCCATCTACGACCCGTGGCCGACACCGCTGGCCGCGGCTGTCGAGGCAGCCGGCGGCGAGGCGATCAACGGTTTGGAGATGCTGTTGAACCAGGCGTTCGCCCAGGTGGAGCAGTTCACCGGGATGCCGGCCCCCAAAGAGGCGATGAGGGCTGCGCTGCTCGGGGCTTAGCCTCGGTGGATGGGGGTCGGGGTAACCGTGATTGCGGCCGGCTGGCTATTGGCGCTCAGTGGCTACGACATCGCCGAACGGCGGCTGCCCAACTGGTTGACGCTGCCGGGCGCCGCATTGGTTCTCGCAGGCGCGGCGGCGTCCGGCCATGGCGTCGCCGCCCTGACCGGTGCGGTGGCTCTGGCGTCGCTGTATCTGGTCGTGCACCTGCTCGCGCCGCGGGCGATGGGCGGCGGCGACGTCAAACTCGCGGTCGGCCTCGGCGCGCTCAGCGGCACCTTCGGGATCGACGTGTGGCTGCTGGCGGCGCTGGCTGCGCCGTTGCTGACGGCGGTACTCGCCCTGGGTGCTGTGGTGCGCGGGATCCGGACCGTGCCGCACGGGCCGTCGATGTGTGCGGCCACGGCAGCCGCGGTGAGCCTGGTGCTGGTCTGACCGTCGAACGTTGGGCCGCGACGACCACGGATTTCAGCAGGCAAACCCCGACGTGGGAGAATGACAGCCGTGTTGCGTTGGACCACAGCAGGTGAATCTCACGGCCGCGCCCTGGTGGCCATGCTCGAGGGGATGGTTGCCGGCGTCCCCATCACATCCGAGGACATCGCCGCGCAGCTCAAGCGCCGTCGCCTCGGATATGGGCGGGGCGCGCGGATGAAGTTCGAACAGGATCAGGTCACCATGCTGGCCGGGGTCCGCCACGGCACCACCCTGGGCGGTCCGATCGCGATCGAGATCGGCAACACCGAATGGCCCAAGTGGGAAACCGTGATGGCGCCGGACCCGGTCGACCCAGGCCTCCTCGCCGAAAAAGATGCAGCACGCAACGCGCCACTGACCCGTCCCCGGCCGGGCCATGCCGACTACGCGGGCATGCTCAAATACGGCTTCGACGACGCCCGGCCGGTGCTGGAGCGCGCCAGCGCCCGTGAGACCGCCGCACGCGTGGCGGCAGGCACCGTGGCCCGGGCCTTTCTGCGCGCCGCGCTCGGTGTCGAGGTGGTGTCCCACGTCATCTCCATCGGCGCGTCGCAGCCCTATGACGGTCCGCCCCCGCAGTTCTCGGATCTGGAGAAGATCGACGCCAGCCCGGTCCGCGCGTTCGACGAGGCGGCCGAGGCATCGATGATCGCCCAGATCGAGGACGCCAAGAAGGACGGCGACACCCTCGGCGGCGTGGTCGAGGTCGTGGTTGCGGGGCTGCCGATCGGGCTGGGTTCGTTCACCAGCGGCGACAACCGTCTCGACAGCCAACTGGCTGCCGCGGTGATGGGCATCCAGGCCATCAAGGGTGTCGAGATCGGCGACGGTTTCGAGACCGCGCGCCGGCGCGGCAGCGTGGCCCACGACGAGATGTACCCCGGTCCCGACGGTGTGCTCCGGTCGACCAACCGGGCCGGCGGGCTGGAAGGCGGCATGACCAACGGTCAACCGCTGCGGGTGCGCGCGGCGATGAAGCCGATCTCGACCGTGCCCCGGGCACTGGCCACCGTCGACATGGCCACCGGGGAGGAGGCCGTCGCCATCCATCAGCGTTCCGATGTCTGCGCGGTACCCGCCGCCGGGGTCGTGGTGGAGACGATGGTGGCGCTGGTCGTGGCCCGCGCGGTGCTGGAAAAGTTCGGCGGGGACTCGCTGGCCGAGACCCGCACCAACATCGACGCCTACCTGCGGGCTGTCTCCGAGCGCGAGCCGGCGGCGCAGGCCCTGGGCTGATGGCGCCCAAGGCGGTATTGATCGGCCTGCCGGGTTCGGGCAAGTCGACCATCGGCCGCCGGCTGGCCAAAGCGCTGGACCTCACCATGCTCGATACCGACGCCGCGATCGAGGAGACCACCGGCCGCACCATCGCCGACATCTTCGCCACCGACGGCGAGGCGGAGTTCCGCCGGATCGAGGAAGAGGTCATCCGCTCGGCACTGGCCACCCACGATGGCGTGCTGTCGCTCGGCGGCGGTGCGGTCACCACCCCCGGCGTGCGTTCGGCACTGGCCGGGCACACCGTGGTGTATCTGGAGATCAGCGCGGCCGAAGGTGTGCGCCGCACCGGGGGTTCTACGGTTCGGCCGCTGCTGGCCGGCCCGGACCGGGCCGAGAAGTACCGCGCCCTGATGTCGGAGCGGGTGCCGCTCTACCGTCGGGTGGCGACCATGCGGATCAACACCAACCGGCGCAATCCGGGCGCGGTGGTGCGCACCATCGTCACGCGGTTGGAAAACCCACCCGCCCAGAAACAACCCCAGAAGCAGCAGGCCCAGACGTCGCGCGCGGCCAAGCGGCGCCGGCGGCGTCCGCCCTGGCGGCGCGGCGCGTCCTCGTCGCAGTCGGCCCGGTCCACGGCCGACCCTGCGGCCAAGGGCGACAACACCCAGACCAGTTCTTCCCCACCTGGATCTACCGCCATACCCACCCCCGCGGCCCTGGCCGCTCGCAACGCGGAGCGACATGATGACTGACCCGGTAATCGTCGAAGTACTGGTGGATCGGCCCTACCCGGTCATCATCGGGACCGGGCTGCTCGGTGAACTCGGCAACACACTCGAGGGTCGCCACAAGGTGGCGATCCTGCATCAGCCGGTGCTCACCGAGACCGCTGAGGCAGTGCGACAACACCTGGCGGACAAGGGGATTGAGGCCCACCGCATCGAGATTCCGGATGCCGAGGCGGGCAAGGAGCTGCCCGTCGTCGGTTTCATCTGGGAAGTGTTGGGGCGCATCGGCATCGGTCGTAAGGACGCCGTCGTCAGCTTGGGCGGGGGAGCGGCCACCGATGTCGCCGGCTTTGCCGCGGCCACCTGGTTGCGCGGCGTCGACATCGTGCACGTGCCCACCACCCTGCTCGGGATGGTCGACGCGGCAGTCGGTGGCAAGACCGGGATCAACACCGACGCCGGCAAGAACCTCGTCGGGGCGTTCCATCAGCCGGCCGCCGTGCTGGTGGATCTTGCCACCTTGGAAACGTTGCCGCGCAACGAGATCATCGCGGGTATGGCCGAGATCGTGAAGGCCGGTTTCATCGCTGACCCGGTGATCCTCGACCTCATCGAGGCCGATCCTCAAGCCGCGCTCGATCCGTCCGGGACGGTGCTGCCCGAGCTCATCCGCCGCGCGATCGCGGTCAAGGCCGAGGTGGTTGCTGCCGACGAAAAAGAATCGCAGCTGCGCGAGATCCTCAACTACGGGCACACCCTGGCGCACGCGATCGAGCGTCGCGAGCGGTACAAGTGGCGTCACGGCGCCGCGGTGTCGGTGGGCCTGGTCTTCGCCGCCGAATTGGGCCGGTTGGCCGGACGTCTCGACGACGAGACCGCAGACCGGCACCGAAAGGTGCTCACCGCGCTGGGGCTGCCCGTCACCTACGACGGCGACGCGCTGCCCCAATTGCTGGACTACATGGCCGGCGACAAGAAGAACCGCTCGGGTGTGTTGCGGTTCGTCGTGCTCGACGGGCTGGCCAAACCGGGCCGTCTGGAAGGGCCGGACCCCTCACTGCTGGCGGCCGCCTACGCAGAAGTGGCGCGGGCGCTCAGGCCC
>NZ_LZJD01000113.1:0-27365 GCF_001666875.1 Mycobacterium sp. E802 | reverse complement strand
TGGCCCGGCTGATCGGTTGAGAAGCGCATCGGTCGCGGATTTCGACGGGGTATCCGACGTGCCCGCCTAGTAGCGACAATCGAGCGACAATCGCCACACCGGTATCGTGAAGTCTCACCAGTCCCATTGTCGCTCGCCGTTTTTGACACACGGGCACCTCTCGCATCATGAACATCAGCTGTCCCGTGCCCGCATACGAGCGACTTCGTCGCTGAAAAGTCGCTGCTAGGCGGGCAGGTCGGCACCCCACCCGGGCGCCACTGCGCAGGCGCCGGCTCAGATAGGAACGCTAATCAATTATCTTCTGGGGATGCGTGAACAGCGTGTGCAGCGATCGGCGTCCGGTGGGCTGCTGATTGCCGTACTCGCAGCGGCGGGCATCAGCGTCTCGCTGATGCAGACGCTGATCATCCCGTTGATCCCGCAACTGCCCACGCTCTTGGGCACCAGTGCCGCCAACGCGTCATGGGCGATCACCGCGACCCTGCTCACCGGTGCCGTCGCCACGCCCATGCTGGGCCGCCTTTCAGATATGTACGGCCCCAAGTGGATTCTCGTGCTGTGCGCTGCGTTGCTGTTTGCCGGATCGCTCATCGCGGCGCTGACCACCTCGCTGATCCCGCTGATCATCGGCCGCGGGTTGCAGGGGTTCGGCGCCCCCGTCATCCCGCTGGGCATCAGCGTGCTGCGCGCCGCCCTGCCGCCCGAGCGGGTGGCCTCGGCGATGGGGCTGATGAGCGCATCACTGGGAGTGGGCGGCGCGCTCGGTCTGCCGTTGTCGGCGGTGATCGCCGAGCAGTTCAACTGGCACGCGTTGTTCTGGTGTGCCGCCGCGCTCGGTCTGGCCTCCGGCATCCTGTTCGTCCTGTTGGTGCCAGACCTGGAGCCGGTGTCCGCCGATCACCGCTTCGATCCGTTCGGCGCGCTCACGCTGGGGATCGGCCTGGTGATGTTGTTGCTGCCCATCTCGAAGGGCGGGATGTGGGGCTGGAGCAGTGCCGCCACTTTGAGCCTGTTCGGCGGTGCAGCGGTGGTGTTCGGGGTGTTCACCTGGTGGCAGTACCGCGCGCCCTCGCCGATCGTGGACATGCGCACGACGTTGAAGCGCCCGGTGCTGCTGACGAATCTGGCGTCGATCGCGGTGGGCTTCGGCATGTTCGCGCTGTCGTTGGTGGGCCCGCAACTGCTGGAGATGCCCCGCGACACCGGATACGGCCTGGGGCAGAGCATGGTGGCCACCGGCCTGTGGATGGCGCCCGGCGGCCTGGCCATGATGGCGGCCGCCCCCGTCGCGGCCCGGGTGGTGGCTGCGCGCGGCCCGAAGATCGTGCTGGTGATCGGCAGCGTGATCATCGCCGCGGGTTACCTGTCCGGTCTGGTGTTGCTCGGCAGCGCGCTCGGCGTGATGGTGCTGGGCCTGATCGTCAGCTTCGGGGTCGGGTTCGCCTTCGCGGCCCTGCCGGCGTTGATCAACGCCGCGGTGCCGGTCTCGGAAACCGCGTCGGCCAACAGCATCAACTCACTGGCGCGCTCGCTGGGTACCTCGGCGTCGAGCGCGGTGATGACCGCGGTGCTGGCCCAGATGACCGTCACCGTGGCCGGGCAGGCACTGCCGTCGCCGACCGGGTTCCGTGTCGCGCTGCTGATCGCCGCGGCCGCGGCCGCCGGCGCCGCCCTCCTGGCGCTGGCGATACCGCGAGAACCGGCCGGGCGGACGGCGTCAGAGCGTGGCGATCTCGTAGCTGCTCAACTGGCCCACCAGCGTCCCTAGCTGCTCGGCGGACGTGCCCAGGGTGTGCTCGATAGCGGTCAGCCGGGCGGCGTAGTGACCGATCGGGTATTCGGCGGTGACGCCGATACCGCCGTGCAGCTGGATCGACTCCTGCGCGATGTGCCGGCCGGAGCGCCCGATCTGCAGCTTGGCCCGCGCCGCGATCACCGGGTCGACGCGTCCGTCGGCGATCGACATCGCCGTGTAGGTGCCCATGCTGCGGGCCAGCTCGAGTGACATGTACATGTCGGCGGCCCGCTGCGTCAGCGTCTGGAACTTGCTCAGGGTGACCCCGAACTGCTTGCGGGACTTGAGGTAATCGGTGGTCAGCCGCAGCGACTCGTCCATCGCGCCGACCGCCTCGGCGCACAGCCCCGCCGAGATGCGCACCAGCGCATGGGAGATGGCGGCGCTGGCGTCGCCGGGTTCACCGAGGGGCTCGGCGGCCGCGGAATCCAGGGTGATCTGTGCGCCGCGCTGGCCGTCGAAGGTGCGGTAGCCCGTGCGGGTCACGTTGGCGGCGTCGACCAGGAACAGTCCGGTGCCGCCATCCGGGAGCGCCGCGGTGACGATCAGGGTGTCGGCGACATCGCCGGCGAGCACCGGGTTCTTGGTACCGCTCAGCGTCCAGCTGTCGCCGCTGCGCGTCGCGGTGGTCGTCACGCCGGCCGCTCCGCGCACGCCGGGCTCGGTGTGAGCGAAGGCCAGGATCCGCTCACCGGAGGCGACGTCGTCGAGCAGGGCACGCTGGGCATCGGTGCCCACCTCGGCGATGATCGCACCGGGGCCCAGCGCCCCGTGCAGCACCGGCTCGGGTGCCAGCCGGCGCCCGATCTCGTTGAGCACCACCATGATCTCGATCTGGCCACCGGAGTCCTCGTCAAAACCCAGGCCCAGAACACCGATCTCGGCGAGCTGCTTCCACACCTGACGGTCGAACCCGGGCTCGGCTTCCACCACCTTGTTGCGCTTTTCGGTGTCGTAGCCGCTCAGCAGGTCACGGGTGGTGTCGGCCAGCAGATTCTGTTCGTCGGTCAGCTGAAAGTCCATGGCTCAACTCACAATCCGAGAATGGTGGACGCGATGATGGTGCGTTGCACCTCGTTGCTACCGCCGTAGATCGACGTCTTGCGGTAGTTGAGGTAGTGCGGGGCGGCGTGCTGGGCCCAGTCCGGTGAGGCGATGTCGCCCGCCTCGTATGGCAGCGCGTCGGCGCCGGCCACCTCGACCAGAAGCTCGGTGGCGATCTGCTGAAGCTGGCTGCCGCGCAGCTTGAGTACCGAGGACGCCGGGCTCGGCTTGCCGTCGGCGGAATCGGAGGTGACCCGCATCTGCGTGAGTTCCAGTGCCAGCACGTCGTTTTCGGCCTCGGCCAGCCGGGCGGCGAACAACGGGTCGGCAATCAGCCCGCTGGCGGTGGCTCGTTCCTTCACCTCGGCGAGACGCACCTTGGTGCGGGCCACCTGGGCGATGCCGGTGCGCTCGTTGCCGAGCAGGAACTTGGCGTAGGTCCAGCCCTGGTTCTCCTCGCCGACGAGCTGGTCGGCGGGGACCCGGACGTCCTCGAAGAACACCTCGTTGACCTCGACGCTGCCGTCGATGAGCTTGATCGGGCGCAGCGTGATGCCGGGCGTGTTCATGTCGATCAGCAGGAACGAGATACCGGCCTGCTTCTTGGGTGCCTGCGGGTCGGTGCGCACCAGACAGAAGATCCAGTCGGCGTGCTGACCCAGCGTGGTCCACGTCTTCTGACCATTGACGACGTAGCTGTCGCCGTCGCGGATCGCGGTCGTGCGCAGCGACGCCAGGTCGGAACCGGCCTCGGGCTCGGAGAAGCCCTGGCACCACCAGATGTCCAGCGCCGCGGTCGGCGGCAGGAAACGCTCCTTGACCTCCTGTGAGCCGAACTCGGCGATCACCGGGCCCACCATGCGGGCATTGAAGGTCAGCGGTTCGGGGACGCTGGCCAACTGCATCTCGTCGAGCCAGATCTGGTGCTGGTTGGGTGTCCAGTCCTTGCCGCCCCATTCGACCGGCCAGTTGGGCACGGCCAGGCCGTGCTCATGCAGGATCTTGTGCGCCGTGACGATGGCGTCTTTGCCGAGCGGCAGGCCCAGCCGGTTCCGTTCCCGGATCTCGGCGGGGATCTTGGTGGTGTAGAAGGTGCGCAGCTCGTCGCGGAAAGCTGCTTCCTCCGGTGTGAGCGCCAGTTGCATGACCGTCTCCCTCTCGGTGGATCTGACAGCACCCTAAACCATCCGGTTGGTTGGGCCTTAACGGACCAGCCTCCGTAGCAGCGCCGAGGCTGTTGCGATGCCCAGCACCGCCGCCGCGATCAGCACGCCGATGTCGAGTACCCAGTTCGTCGGGGTGCCGATCAGCAGCCCGCGCAAGGCGTTGACCTCATAGCTCAGTGGGTTGACCGTGGACAGCCAGCGCAACCAGGTCGGCATGATGTCGACGGGGTAGAGCGCATTGGAAGCGAAGAACAACGGCATGGTGATCGCCTGGCCGATGCCCATCAACCGGTCTCGTTTGCGCACCAGCCCGGCCAGCGTCATCGACAGGCAGGCGAAGAACGCCGCGCCCAGGGCCACCACGGCCATCGCGGCCAGGATGCGCAGCGGATTGACCGTCATCGCGATGCCCATCAGATATGCCAGGGCCACCACGCCGACCACCTGCACCACTGAGCGCACCCCGGCCGCGAATGCCTTGCCCGCCACCAGTGCCGAGGCGGGGGCCGGCGTGACCATGAGCTTGGCCAGGATGCCCGCGTCGCGGTCCCAGATGATCTGGATGCCGTAGAAGATCGAGATGAACAGGGCGGACTGGGCGATGATGCCCGGCGCCAGGAACGTCAGATACTCCACACCGCCGGTGTCGACGAGATGTAACCGGCTGAAGGTCTGACCGAAGATCAACAACCAGAGCGCCGGCTGGACCATGCGGGTGAACAACTCGGTGCGGTCGTGGCGCAGCTTCTGCAGCTCGACCAGCGCGAAGGCGGCCATCCGCATCGCCATCGCACGGATCCGGCGCATCCCGCGCGGGGCCAGGATCAGGGTTTCAGCTGACACGACGGGCCGTCCTGCGGGTCGCGCGCACCTCGCCGATACCGCCGGGCTGATGGTCGGCGTCACTCAGATCCGAACCGGCGTAGTACCGGAAGACATCCTCGAGCGTGACGTCCTCGGCATTCGTGGCCTGCCGCACCAGGTCCTTCAATTCCGCGGGGGTCCCCAGGGCTTGCAACCGGCCGTGGTGCATGAGCGCGACCCGGTCGCAGAGGGCGTCGGCCTCGCCCATGTAGTGCGTGGTGAGCAGCACGGTCATGCCGAACTCGGCCTGCATCCGGTCGACCTGGGCCCAGACGCTGTCCCGGGCGATGGGATCCAGACCAACGGTGGGCTCGTCGAGGATCAGCAGCGACGGACGGTTGACCAGGGCCTGGGCCAGCTCGAGACGACGCACCATGCCACCGGAGTAGGTGCCTGCGACCTCGTCGGCCACATCGAGCAGCTGCATCGACCCCAGCGCCTGGTTCACCCGGTCGGCGCGTTCGGTGCGCGGCACGCCGTACAGCCGGGCGAACAGCTCGACGTTCTGCCGGCCGGTCAGCGCCGCCTCGATCGAGAGTTGTTGTGGCACATAGCCGATGTTGTGCCGGATGTCCATGGTGCGGCGCGCCGCGTCGAGACCGAAGATCCGCACCGTTCCCTGTTGCACGGGCGTCAACGTGGTCAGGACCCGCACCGCGGTGGTTTTGCCCGCGCCGTTCGGCCCGAGCAGGCCGACGGTCTCGCCGCGCCGCACCTGAAGGGTCAGGTCCTCGACGGCGGTGAACGCGCCGTACCGGTGGGTCAAGTTCTCACAGTCGATGGCAGGTTCGACGGTCATTGTTCGCTCTCGTGCAGTAGCCGGGTGAGTTCGCTCATCACGTCCAATCCATGTGCCAGGGCGTCGATCTGGGTCTTGTCGAGCTGTGCCAGGGCGGCGCTCAGCGCGGCCCGGCGGGCCGCTCGGGTCTCGTCGGCCAGCGCTTGGGCGGGCGGCGTGAGACGCAACCGGACCACCCGTCGGTCGCCGTCGTCGACGGTGCGCGTGAGCAGTCCCTCGGCGACGAGCCGGGACACCAGGGTGGAGGCGGTGTTGGGTGCCAGGCTGAGTTCGGCGGCCGATTCCCGCACCGAGATGTCCGGTCTGCGGCCGACCAGGCGCAGCAGCTCGCCCTGTGACTGTGTCAAGGTGCTCGGGCCGGCCACCTTGCCGGCTCCGACGTCGAAGCCGCCGCCGGTGGACCGGCGAAGCTGTCTGCGGAACCGGCCGACAACGCTGAACAGCTCACCGACGAGATCGCGTTGGGTGTCCATCCGCCCGAGAATACCTCTGTAACAGAGGTATTGCAGGGTAGAAATGGTCTGAAATGTGCACGCGGCAAACCCGCTGAGAAGCCGCAGCCGTGGCCGCAGGGTAGTTGCCGCCGCTCTTCGGCTCGTACCCGCCGGCCCGCCCGGCCGGTGACATCGAACGAACGCTCAACGTCTACTGAGGCGGCCACGGCTGCTACCCGTTCAAGGTACCAGACTTCCTGCTTACAGCAGGCAGATCAACGCGATGAGCAACGCCTGGAATTGACGCTCAATCTGATTCGGCTTGGAGTACCAGGACCGCGCGCGCGTCCACGCTGACGGTGTCACCCGGCGCGATCGGATCGGTGATCGAGTTTGCCGAAGTGCTGATCGCCGGAACCCACCACGCCGCGAATTGTGCCGGTGGTAAAGCAAACTCGATCGGCTCGTAGTGTGCGTTGAAACACAGCAGGAACGAGTCGTCGACGACGCGTTGGCCGCGCACATCGAGATCGGCGATGCCCTGCCCGTTCAAATAGACCGCCACCGACTTCGCGTATCCGGTCTCCCAATCCTCCGTGGTCATGTCCGACCCGTCAGGCGAGAACCAGGCGATGTCGGGCAATACCGCGGCCCCCGCCTCGCGAACCGGCCGGCCGTCGAAGAACCTGCGGCGCCGGAACACCGGGTGCGCGGCACGTAGGGCCGACACCGCACGGGTGAACTCGATCAGATCCGCATCGGCACTGTCCCAGTCGATCCAGGAGATCTCGTTGTCCTGGCAGTACACATTGTTGTTCCCGCCCTGCGTGCGGCCCAGCTCGTCGCCGTGCGAGATCATCGGAACACCTTGGGACAGCAGCAGAGTGGTGAGGAAATTGCGTTGTTGACGGGCCCGCAGCTCGTTGACCGCAGGATCCTCGGACGGCCCTTCGGCACCGCAGTTCCACGACTTGTTGTTGCTCTCCCCGTCGCGGTTGTCCTCGCCGTTGGCCTCGTTGTGTTTCTCGTTGTAGGACACCAGGTCCCGCAAGGTGAAGCCGTCATGGGCGGTGACGAAGTTGATCGAGGCGAACGGTCGCCGTCCGGTCTGCTCGTACAGATCGGCCGAACCGGTCAGCCGGGAGGCGAACTCGTCGAGTGTGGCCGGTTCGCCACGCCAGTAGTCGCGTACCGTGTCGCGGAACTTGCCGTTCCACTCCGTCCACTGCGGCGGGAAGTTGCCCACCTGGTAGCCGCCGGGCCCGACGTCCCAGGGCTCGGCGATCAACTTGACCTGGCTGACGATCGGATCCTGTTGCACCAGTTCGAAAAACGTGCTCAGCCGGTCCACGTCGTAGAACTCTCGGGCCAGCGTGGCGGCCAGGTCGAACCGGAACCCGTCGACGTGCATCTCGATGACCCAGTAGCGCAACGAGTCCATGATCAGTTGCAGCGCATGCGGATGGCCGACGTTGAGACTGTTGCCGGTACCGGTGTAGTCCATGTAGTACTGCTTGTCGTCGTCGACCAACCGGTAATAGGCGGCGTTGTCGATGCCGCGCATCGACAGCGTCGGGCCCAGGTGATTGCCCTCTGCCGTGTGGTTGTAGACCACGTCGAGGATCACCTCGATCTCGGCTTCGTGCAGGGCCCGCACCATGGCCTTGAATTCCTGTACCTGGCCGCCCGCGGTCGAGCTGGAGCTGTACTTGGCGTCGGGCGCCAGGAACCCGATGGTGTTGTAACCCCAGTAGTTCGACAAACCCTTGTCGACCAAGGTCGAGTCATTGGCGAAGTGGTGCACGGGCATCAGCTCCACCGCGTTGACCCCCAGCGCCTTCAGGTGGTCGATGATCACGGGGTGGGCCACCGCGGCGTAGGTACCGCGGATGTTCTCCGGGATGTCGGGGTGGGTCTGGGTCAGGCCTTTGATGTGCGCCTCGTAGATGACGGTGTCGGCGTATTCGTGTTTGGGCGGCCGGTCCACACCCCAGTCGAAGTACGGATTGATCACCACGGCCTTGGGCATGCTCGGCGCGGAATCGTCGTCGTTGCGGGTATCGGGATCACCGAAGTCGTAGCTGAACAGCGACTGGTTCCAGTCGAAGGTCCCGTCGATGGCCTTGGCATACGGGTCGAGCAGGAGCTTGTTCGGATTGCACCGGTGACCGGTGTCCGGGTCGTAGGGCCCGTACACCCGGTAGCCGTAGCGTTGGCCCGGCTCGATACCGGGAATGAAACCGTGCCAGACGAATCCGTCCACCTCGGGCAGGGTCAGTCGGGTCTCGTTACCCTCGGCGTCGAACAGGCACAGCTCGACCCGGTCGGCGACCTCACTGAACAACGCGAAATTGGTGCCAGAACCGTCATAGGTGGCACCCAGCGGGTAAGCCTTGCCCCGCCACATTTCCAGCTCGCTCGGTTCAGCTCGATCCGCGACAGTCACAAATCGACCATACGGGCCCGAGGCGCTTCCGGCCGTGAGAATGTACGGCAGGACCTTGCCGAAACCGAAGGGAGCCGGCCGTGGCCACCGACCCTGAGCTGCCGAGTTACCGCACGCTTCGGATTAAACGTCAAGACGCTGTCGGCATCATCACGCTGGACCGCTCGCCAACTAGCTGATCTCCACTCCGGCGGAACGTAACTCGGCCAATGCGGCGGTCGTACTCCCGGGCGCGACCCCGGCGGTCAGGCCGGTCAGCACCCGGGTCTGCAAGCCGGCCTTGACAGCATCGGCAGCGGTGGCGGCCACGCAGTAGTCGGTGGCGATGCCCACCACGTCCACGGCCGCGACGTGGCGTCGGCTCAGCCAGTCCGCCAGCGTCGTCCCCGCATCGTCGACCCCCTCGAACCCGCTGTACGCCGCCGAGTGATGGCCCTTCTTGAACACGGCCTCCACCGCGGCGGGGTCGAAGTTCGGATGGAAATCCGCACCGGCCGTCCCGGCGACGCAATGCCGGGGCCACGACGTGCGGTAGTCGGGAGTGTCGGAGAAGTGGTCGCCCGGGTCGATGTGGAAATCCTTCGTGGCCACCACATGGTGGTACCCGTGGTCGGTGCCGAGCAGATCGGTGATTTTCTGCGCCACCGCCGAACCGCCCGACACGGCCAGCGAACCGCCTTCGCAGAAATCGTTCTGCACGTCGACGACGATGAGCGCGTGGGCCTGCCTGGACCGCTGCATGCCCCGAGGCTACCCGCCGAATAGCAGGTAGAGCCCGGTGAAGGTATAGCCGACCATCACCAGCATCGTCGCTAGCTGCCCGGTGAGCTGATGCTGCTTCGGCAACAGGCGAAGGGCACGGTCGTGCGCCGCGATCACCCCGGCAACGTGACCGGCCAGCACGAAACCGACCTTGAGCGTGGCCAAGACCGACGGGTGCGCCGACAGGAAATAGCTGACCTGCAGATCGTGCAGCCCGAACAGCAGGATCACCGTCTGCTGGCCGCGCTCCACCAGATACGACAGGTAGTGCGCGAATACGTAGCCGATGACGATGGGCACCAGGGAATGCGCCATCAGGCCGGGCAATTCGCTCCGTAACCGGCGGTCGACGCCGCCGGTGGTGCGGGTGGCCACCGAGAACGTGACCGCCACCGTGGTGGCGAACACCAGCAGTCCCGCGGTGCGGATCAGGCTGGCCTCGACCGGCGAACCGGAGTGCGCGTCGACGAAATTACGCCACTGGGGCATTGCCGAGAAGCTGTCGAATGCGGTCGAGCCCAGCAACACCGCCAGCAGCACCACCAGCCCGGGGCGGACCGGCAGCGACGGCAGGTGATCGAACGGGTTGCCGATCACGAAGCGCCCGTCATGACGACGCAGCGGCGAGAGCTTCGAAGCGGCTGTGCTGTACACCTCGAACGGGTCGGCGCTCTCCAGCCACCGCGGCCCGCAACACAGCGCACCGGCGAACGTCACCACCAGGTAGATCACGAGCCAATTACGAATCGCTGCAAGCGATCCCGGGTCCGGGCTGGCCAGCTCCAACCACACGAACGCGAACAGCCCGGCGGCCGCCGGCCAATAGCCGAGCCGCTCCGGGTAACTCAGACGAGCGGACACCGGAATGAACCGGTACAGCGCGCGCACCGGGGAGATCAGCCGCCACACCGGACCGAACAACACCGAGGCGGCCACCACGCCCACCCACAACAGGACGTAGAAGACTCCCGGTAGCGGGTTGGCGTTCGGCGCCCGGGTCCACCCGGTGAACGCCACCCACCCGGTCAAGGCCAGCGCGAGTAGGCCCACCGTCCATCGGGTCACCGCGGCGTCCACCACCGACGTCACCCAGGCCGGCAGCGCCACTCCGGGCTTGTCCGGATCGAACCGGGGCCGACGCCAGGCCAGTGCCACGACCGCAAAAGTGAACGTCAACGTCCACGCCGCGCCGATCAGCGCGTACGTGTAAGGGATCGGCAGATCAGTCGAGCCGCCCAGACCATGGGCCAGAACCGCGGTCGACTCGGGCGTCACTGCTGCACTTGCACGCTGGCGATCGTGCGGTTGGCGTGATGCAGCTCGATGTCGACGGTGCCCGGCACGTCGACCGTGAACTGGAACTGCTGGCCGCTACGCGGCTCCACCTTGAAGCTGTGCTCGGGGTTGGAGTGCACATGCAGCTCGTCGTCGGCGTCGCTGTTGACCCGCACCACGATCGGCTGGCCGACCTTGCCCTGCAGCCGCTCGTTGGTCGGTGTCACCTCGCCGCCCTTGATCGTGACGTCGATGAGCAGCCGGGCCGGAACGTGCTGCTCGTCGGTCATGTCCGACGGACTCACCGTGGTCGCCGTGGGACTGGCCGAACCATCGGCATTCTCGGTGGTTTTCGAGCCGCCACACCCCGCTGTCACCAGCGCGAGAGCGGACGCCAGAACGATGACACCGCTTTTGAGGTTGATCACGGTGAACCATCTTCGCTTGCCGTGTTCGACTCGTCATCCTGACGCGGCCGGCGCCGGTCCCGCATCGCGACGTACACCACCACCCCGACCACGACGACGGCCGGGGCGAAGGCCGGCAACGCCAGCAACAACGTGTGATCAGCCTGGTACTGAACCTGATCCACCATCATGTCTGTCCGGCGGGTTCCCGGCCCGAGGCCAATTCCTTGGCGTTGATCCGGCCCGCACCCCAACTCAACCCGGCGATCAGGATCAGCGTGCACACCAGGACCACCAAAGAAGCCACGTTGTACAACCAGGCCGGGTGATTCAGATTGCGTTCGCGCTGCAGAATCGTGATCTCCTGCACGAACTCTCGATCGCTGGTTGCCAGGGCCGGGGTCTCGGTGGCGCCGATCCCCGGGTCGGCGGGCAGGTAGATCGGAACCCCGGCCATGGTGGTGCCGTCTTGCACCCGCAGCAAGGTCTTCCAACTGCCGGACACCGGGATGGGTTGCGTCGAGCGGTAGTGCCCCGGCCCGACGTTCTCCAGCCGGTCGATCACCAGCCCGTGCTGGTTGGCCAGACCGCCCTGCCAGGCCAGGATCGACACCCACTCCGGGTTGTCGCCGACCAGGTCGCGCGGGGTGATCTGGACATCGGCCGAGACCATGCGCTGGCCGTCATGCTCGGGGAGGTCGGTCAATGTAATTGTGGCGCGGGCATTTTCCGGTACCTCGGTGCGTAGCCCGTTGGCCACGGCGCCACCGATCACCAGGACCGTGGCCACGACGATGGAGATGCCCGCCGCGGGCCGGGGCAGCGGTTGACCGTTGAGCACCAAGGCCAGCAGCGCGCCACACATCCCCATGGCGATGGCCACCGGGATCGCCATGGCCAACACCTCACCCCACATGCTGGTGGGCCACGGATAGTGATAGACCGCGCCGATCCACAACGATTCCAGCCACAGACCGAGGGTGGCCACACCGAGGCCGCCGACCGCGCCAAACAGGATGGGCCGCTTGACCAATGGGGTCAGGGCGATGAGCTCGACCACCAGCGCGGGGCCCAGATAGAGCGCGAACCAACTGGTCGGGGCGCCAAGGACCGGTCCGACGATGAAAGCGACCGCCCCGCGCAGCACGATGGCGAACGCGGCCCCGATCAAGGCGCCGCCCGGGCCGAGCACCAGCCGTGCGGCGACGGCGGCCAGCGCGGCCGCTGCCGCGATCATCATGGGCTGCAGCACCAACCGGAACTGCTCGACGCCGAAGTCGTATTCGATCTGGAACACCGAGAGCCCGATGAACAGACCGCCGAACGACAGGTAATAGAGGAACTTGTTGAACTTAGTGTCTTCTTCGGCGTCCGGGCCCATGGCCACCCGGCCTTCATGCTCGAGCAGCAGCACCGCGATCAGCGACAACCCGGCGCCCCCGATCAGCATCAAATGCGTTGGCCCCCAGAGCGTGACGTCCTGACCGAAGATGCGGTGCCAGATATCGTCGAGCGGGAAACCGATGAGCGCGTACAGCCCGCAGGCCGCCATCAACACGCCGCCCACCGGGGCGTACCAGCTGCGGGTGATCCGCAGGGCCGCCGGTCCCGGCTTGTCGTAGGGCAGGACGATGGCCATCGAGCCGGCGATGAACAGCAGGAACAGGCCGATCAGGATGAAGTAGTGCGCCGGGTTGGCCAGTGGGCCCGCATCGCGTCCCTTGCCGATGTGCAGGCTGACATCCCAGATGAAGCCGAACAGCGCGCAGATGATCGTCGCGGTGAACAGGAACACCTGCAGCGCCACCCATGGCGGCCGGTGGAATTTACGGCCCAACCGTTCGGCGAAGTTGTTCAGCCACGTGATGCGGCGGTTGCGGTGCAGGTAACCGATCCACAGCAGCGCTACCGTCACGATCATTGCGACCACCGACATGCCGATCACCTGGTCGAGCGCGGCGCCGCCGCCCTCGGTGCCTGCGGCCGCGGTGAGCGTGACCTCCGATGAGCCCATCATGACCTCCGGTCAGCTGACTGTGTTGGTCAGTGATGTTGCCAGAACCAGGCAGGCCGAAACAGACGTTCGCCGTCGACAAAGACATCGACCCGCTCGTCGAAGAAACACACCAGGTCGCGGATCGGTTCCGCCTCGATGAGTGGCTCGTGGTAGGCCCAGAACAGATCGGCCGGCCCACCCGGCAGCGAGTAGTACGTGGCGCGACCCTTGTACGCGCAGTACGTGACGGTGTCGCTCAACTGCAATGTGGTGACGTCCTCACGTGGCAGGTAATAGCGGGTGGGTAGCCCGGTCTCGAATAGCAATGTGGGACGGGAGGATTCGGCCAGAACCCGCCCGTCGATCTCGACCCGGATGCGCCGTCGGCTGCGTCGGATGTCGATTCGGTGGAACGGATCGTGGGGATGAGCGACGATCGGCTCGTCCTCCTCACGCCATTCGAACGTCGCGAAGTCCAGGATCAGATAACCGGCCAGATCGGCGTCGTCGGGCTGATAGGCGGCGGCTGCGCCGGTCTCCTCGCCCGCGATGACATCGAACGCCGTGCCCGGGCAGGTGTGCGCGGTGAACGGTATCGACGGATCGAGGAAGCCGGGGATCTCGTCGTCCCCGACGTCCCCGCCCGCCGGAACCAATTGTGCCGTCAGCGCCGAACGCGGCACGGCGTACGTCGGCACCACCCGCCGTGGCTCCCACACCAGGATCGCGTCGGTGGTGTCGGCCACGGGTTCGCCACCGAGGCAGACTCGAATTCGCTTGGGAGTGGCCTGATATCGCAGGGAGCCGAGCCGGCTGCCCAACAGATCGGCCATCTTCACCGCCATCGGGCCATTATCGACCCGGAAGGTGCTGCTGTCTGCTACTTGACGTCGACGTAGACCGTACGTTGGGTGACCGCACTCAAACTGTCGGTGCGGCTGTAGTGCGGTCCGGGCCGTACGGCCACCACGGCGGCCTGATCCAACGGTGTGGTGCCGAGGCGATTCACGATCACCGTGTATCCCTGGGACTGCAACTGCTTGATGGTCTGTTCGGCATTGCCGGATCCGCTGGGGGCGGCGCCGGCCGCCCCGGCCAACCCGATGACGGCGACCGCCAGACCGCCGAGAGTTGCGACGAGGATTCGTGACTTTCCGATATTTCTCACTGGATGTCCTCACTTCCGGGGTTCGCTACGCTGCGATATGTCGGTTGAAACCGGCAGCTCACAAGGTTTAGTTCCGATGGCAGGAATTGAGCGCCGAGATGACTGGATCTGTGTGAAACCAGGGAAACTGGCGGCGTTACGGCTGCGGCAGCGCGATGGGATCACGTGTGGCCCGACCGTCGCGGTGGTGGCCGGCGCGATGCTGGACCCGGCGTACCGGGCGGAGTTGCTGGCCCCCGACAGTGACACCTGGTTCGCCGCCGAGCAGGGCCGAATTCACGCTGTGGTCAACAGGATTTGGCCTCGGCGGCTCGGCACCACGCCCGCCGGCATGGCCCATGCGCTCAGCGCGCACAGTGCGAAACGGGGAGTGACATACCGCTGGCGCCACTTCCGCGGTGCCCGCGACCCGTTGTCGGACGTGCGCGCCGCAGTCACGCAGGGGTGGCCCGTGGCCATGCTCATCGGCGAGCGGGGCATCCCGCGGCACTGGGTGTTGCTCGTCGGCGAGGGCAGCGAGGTACTGGAATGCTACGAACCGTCGTCGGGCAAGGTGGTATCGGTCGATGTCGCGGCCGTTCGGGGTGCCAGGTTGACCGGGCTCGGTTTCCCCCGACCGTTCGCATTCGTGTTGCCCGACTAGCGTCAAGGCATGGCCCGAAAGTATGCGACCGCTGACACCGTAGGGATCGACGAACTGCTCGATTTCGTCCGGCCCGCGGCACCACATGGTGCTGACCACGTTCCGGGCCGACGGCTCGCTGCAGACCTCTCCCGTGACGGGCGGGGTGGACGAGCAGGGCCGCATCGTGATCGCCAGCTATCCGCAGCGGGCGAAGGCGGCCAATCTCCGTCGTACCCCGCGGGCGAGCGTCACCGTCCTGTCGGACGAGTTCAACGGGCCGTATGTGCAAGTGGACGGCGCCGCCGAGGTGATCGGCCTGCCCGAGGCGGTGGAGCCGCTGGTCGACTACTTCCGCGCGGTCGCCGGTGAGCACCCGGACTGGGACGAGTACCGACAGGCGATGGTCGACCAGGGCAAATGCCTGATCCGGATCACGCCTACCCACTGGGGTCCGGTCGCCACCGGGGGATTCCCGCCGGCCTGAGCGCTTACGCACGCGTTGCGTCCGCTAGCAGGTCAAACTATAGTCTGGACACATGTCCAGAGGGTTCGGGGTCGACGCGTGAGCGTGAATTCCCAGCTCAGCACGTCTCCGGCCGTCGGGTGATCTGATTATGCGTATCGCGTTGCTGTCCTATCGGAGCAAGACTCACTGCGGTGGCCAGGGCGTCTACGTGCGCTATCTGAGCCGCGGGCTGGCCGAACTCGGTCACGAGGTCGAGGTGTTCTCCGGTCAGCCCTATCCGGAGGGGCTGGACCCTCGGGTCAAGCTGACCAAGGTTCCGAGCCTGGACCTCTACCGCGAGCCCGACCCGTTCCGCGTGCCCAAGCCCAGCGAGATCCGCGACCGGATCGACGCTCTCGAGCTGGCCACGATGTGGAGCGCCGGGTTCCCCGAGCCTCGGACCTTCACCATGCGCGTCGCCCGCATCCTGGCCGAGCGCCGCGACGAGTTCGATGTGGTGCACGACAACCAGAGCCTGGGCTCGGCGCTGCTGAAGATCGCCGAGAGCGGTCTGCCGGTCGTGGCCACAGTGCACCACCCGATCACGCGGGACCGGGTCGTCGAGATCGCCGCCGCCAAGTGGTGGCGCAAGCCGCTGGTCCGGCGGTGGTACGGGTTCGCCGAGATGCAGAAGAAGGTCGCCCGCCAGATCCCCGAGCTGCTCACCGTGTCGTCGTCCTCGGCCGCCGACATCGCCGAGGACTTCGGGGTGACGCCGGATCAGCTGCACATCGTGCCGCTGGGCGTGGACACCGAACTGTTCAAGCCGGCCGAGCATCGGGTGAGCGGACGCATCATCGCGATCGCCAGCGCCGACGTGCCGCTCAAGGGAGTCAGCCATCTGCTGCATGCGGTGGCCCGGCTGCGAGTTTCGCGCGACCTCGACGTGCAGCTGGTGTCCAAGCTCGAACCGAACGGTCCGACCGAGAAACTCATTGCCGAGCTTGGTATTTCCGACATCGTGCACAGCTCCAGCGGCCTGAGCGACGAGGAGCTCGCCGCGCTGCTCGCCTCCGCCGAGGTGGCCTGCATCCCGTCGCTCTACGAAGGCTTTTCGCTGCCCGCCGTGGAGGCCATGGCCAGTGGCACCCCGATCGTGGCCAGCCGTGCGGGCGCCCTGCCCGAGGTGGTCGGCGACGACGGTTCCTGCGCCCGGTTGGTGCGCCCGGCCGACGTCGACGAGTTGACCACCGTGCTCGGTGAACTGCTCGACTCGCCGTCGGAACGACGCAAGCTCGGTGCCGCCGGACGGCAACGGGCACTCGATGTCTTCAGCTGGGAATCGGTTGCCGCACAGACGGTTTCGGTGTACGAGATGGCCCGTGCCAGGGCAGGAAAGGTGACGCGATGCTGACCGTCGATTTCGACCGTCTCGGTGTCGGACCGGGCACCAGCGTGATCGATGTCGGGTGCGGCGCGGGCCGGCACACCTTCGAGGCATACCGGCGCGGGGCCAACGTGATCGGCTTCGACCAGAGCGTGTCCGACCTCAACGACGTCGACACCATGCTGCAGGCCATGCGGGAAGCCGGCGAGGTGCCGTTGTCGGCCAAGGGCGAGGCCGTCAAGGGTGATGCGCTCGACCTCCCGTACGCCGACGCCAGCTTCGACTGCGTCATCGCGTCGGAGATCCTCGAGCACGTCCCCGAGGACGATCGGGCGATCGCGCAACTGGTGCGGGTCCTCAAACCCGGTGGCTCACTGGCCATCACGGTGCCGCGGTGGCTGCCCGAGAAGCTGTGCTGGCTGCTGTCGGACGAGTATCACGCCAACGAGGGCGGACACATCCGCATCTACAAGGCCGACGAGTTGCGCGACAAGGTGCTCGCGCACGGGCTCGAACTCACTCACACCCATCACGAGCATGCCCTGCACTCGCCGTACTGGTGGCTCAAATGTCTGGTCGGCACCGAGAAGAACGACCATCCCGCCGTCAAGGCGTACCACCAGTTGCTGGTGTGGGACATGATGGGGCGGCCCTGGCTGACCCGCACCGCCGAATCACTGTTGAACCCGGTGATCGGCAAGAGCGTCGCGCTCTACTTCCGCAAGCCGGAATCCAACGGGTAGGCGGTGCGCGGTGCGACTGCCTGAGATCCCCGGTGTGCCCGGAGTTCTGACCCCGCAAGACTGCTTGCAGACGGCGAAATCGATTGCCGCGACCCAGGAATCCTCAGGAGCCCTGCCGTGGTTCGACGGCGGGCATACCGACCCGTGGGATCACGTCGAGAACGCCATGGCGCTGACCGTGGCCGGGTTGATCGAGCCGGCCCGTGCGGCCTTCGACTGGTGCCGAACGGTGCAGCGCGCCGACGGGTCATGGCCGATCCAGCTGCGCAACGGGGTCGTCGAGGATGCCAACAGCGACAGCAACTTCTGCGCCTACGTGGCCACCGGCGTCTGGCACCACGTCCTGATCACGGGGGACCGGGCCTTCGCCGAGTGCATGTGGCCGGTGGTGACCCGGGCGCTGAATTTCGTGCTCGGCCTGCAGGCCCCCGGTGGTGAGATCTATTGGGCGGAAAGCCCTTCCGGCCCGGTGGAAGAGGCGTTGCTGACCGGCTGCGCCAGCGTGTACCACAGCATCCGCTGCGGGTTGGCCCTGGCGGAGTACCTCGATGATCCGCAGCCGGAATGGGAGGTCGCCGTCGGGCGCCTGGGCCACGCCATCGCCGATCATCCAGAGGCGTTCTCCGCCAAGGACACCCACGCCATGGAGTGGTACTACCCGGTGCTCGGCGGGGCGTTGCGCGACGATGCGGCCAAGGCCCGGATCGACGGGCGCTGGGGTGATTTCGTGGTGCCCGGCCTGGGTATCCGGTGCGTCGACCACCGGCCCTGGGTGACCGGCGCGGAGACCTGCGAGCTGGTGATGGCCCTGGACGCGATCGGTGACACCCGCCGGGCCAACGAGCAGTTCGCCGCCATGCAGCACCTGCGTGAGGACGACGGATCCTATTGGACCGGCCTGGTTTTCGCCGACGGTAAGCGCTGGCCCGAGGAGCGCACCACCTGGACCGGGGCGGCCATGATCCTGGCCGCCGACGCGTTGTCGCAGACCACCGCGGCCAGCGGCATCTTCCGGGGTGTCGGGCTGCCGCGTGGCCTTGAGGGTGAGTACGACTGCGAGTGTGTGGCAGGCCGTTAGTCGAGCACTCCCGGCTCGCCCGCGCTCCGCTGCAGCACCCGCATCGATCCCATCGCCATGACTTCGTCGAACGCACCGGTGGCCAGCGCCCGCTGGTAGATGTGGAACGGCGCCTGCCCGCCGTCGTTCGGATCGGGGAACACGTCGTGGATGACCAACGCGCCGCCCACCTCGACCCAGCGAGCCCAACCGTCGAAGTCCCGCTGCGCGGCCTCCTCGGTGTGCCCGCCGTCGATGAACAACAGCCGCAACGGCATTCGCCAGCCACGGGCCACCACGGGTGACTTACCGACGACGGCGACCACATGGTCGTCGAGGCCGGCGGCATCGAGCGTGTGGCGCATGGTGGGCAGCGTGTCGAACAGCCCGGTGACCGGATCAACCATGGTGGTGTCGTGGTATTCCCAGCCGACCTGATGCTCTTCGGAGCCGTGGTGATGATCGACGGTGTAGAGCACCGAGTCGGTCTCCTGGGCCGCCGCACCCAACATCACCGTCGACTTGCCGCAGTAGGTGCCGATCTCGACCCCGACGCCGCCACCGAGGTAGCGCACCCCGGCGTCATAGAGGGCTCGGCCCTCGTCGGCAGGCATGAAGCCGGTGACCTGCTCGGCGAGGGCGAACAGGCGCTCGGCGCGGGGCGGTAGGGCGGTGTCAGCGGAGCTCATGAATGCACAACCTACCGTTGCTGGCCACGGGCGGTTGTAGTAGCGTCCGGACACGTGTCCGATGCGGCCTTGGAATCGACGCGCCGCCGCCTGAGTGCACGGCAGGCTGACACCGTGGAGCGTCTCGGTCAGGCCGCGCTCCGACTGATCATCCGGGACGGGTTCGCCGGGCTGACCGTGCGTCGGGTTGCCGCCGAGGCCGGGGTCGGCGCGGCGACGGCATACACCTACTTCTCGTCGAAAGAACACCTCGTGGCGGAGGTGTTCTGGCGTCGACTCTCGGCTGCGCCGCCGGCCGCGCACGAGTCGGACGATCCGGCCACCCGCGTGGTCGAGGTACTGCAGCACATCGCGTCGCTGGTGGCCGATGAACCCGAGTTCGCCGGAGCGGTGACCAACGCGCTGCTCGGGAAGGACCCCGACGTGGAGGTGTTGCGGCAGCGGATCGGGGCGGATATCCGCACGCGGCTGGTCGTGGCGCTCGGCCCCGACGTTGATCTCGACGTCATCGAGGCCCTTGAGCTGCTCTACACGGGCACACTGGTCTGGGCGGGGATGGGATATGACCCCTACGCGGCCATCTCGAGGCGGCTGGAGAAGTCAGCTCGCTTGCTGCTCAGCTGAATTCGCCGCCATGATGGCCGTCGACGCGGCCACGGCGGGACCGTAGATCTCGTGGATGTCGCGGCCGTCCTCGACGATCAGAGCGGTCAGCTCACGTAACCCTCCGAGCAAGATGATGGCCATCGGCTCGGTGAGCTGCGGCAGACCGGCGCGCTGGAAGCCGACGCTGCCGCTGAGGTCGATCAGCAGGTCCGTCAGGGCGCGCAGGGCCTCGCGCTGCAGTGGGCGGGCCCGGCTGCCGAGCGCGGGAAGTTCCCGAATCCAACTCAACGTGATGGCCGGGGCGGCGGCGATGTGATCGACATAGGCGCCCACGGCCTGGCCGATCTGGTCGGTCCAGGATGCCTCGGGAACGACAGCGGCGCTGATCCGGTCGACCAGTGCGGCGTTGTTGGCGCGCAGCAGCTCGAGAAAACCATCCTCTTTCGTGCCGAACTGGTCGTAGAACGTGCGCTTGGAGGTACGGGCGTGGCGGACGATGTCGGCCACGGTGGTGTCTCGGTAGCCCTTGTCGGTGATCGCCGCGGCCAGCCCGTCGAGCAACCGCAGTCGGTAGGTCATCGCCTCTCACCCCCTTGCGTTGTCTGGTACCTGGGGGTACCGTACCTCACAACCGCTGGTACCGCTCGGTACCGCAACTGGCTGGAGATGGTATGACCGACCTCGTAGCTGCCGAGAAGACCCGAATCCCAGCGCCCGCGCGGGTGCCGAAACCATTGCAGGCCATCGGCTTTGCCGTCGCCAGGCGCTGGGTGGTCAAACAGATCGCACGCCGTCAGGGTGATGTGTTCAGCCTTCAGCTCCCGGTGTTCGGCCGCACGGTGATGATCGCCGATGCCCAGTTGGCCAAGCAGCTCTTCGCGGCCAACACCGACGACGTCGGCAATATCCAGCCCAATTTGAGCCGCATCCTGGGGTCCGGTTCGGTGTTCGCCCTCGACGGCACCGATCACCGTCGGCGGCGCAAATTGCTCACCCCACCGTTTCACGGCAAGAGCATCAAGAACTACGAGAAGATATTCGAAGAAGAGACGCTGCGGGAAACGGCCACCTGGCCCGACGGGCGACAGTTCGAGACGCTCGAACCGATGATGCGCATCACCCTCAACGCCATCCTGCGCGCGGTTTTCGGCGCCGACGGCGAACAGCTCGACGAATTGCGCCGCATCATCCCGCCCTGGGTCACCCTCGGTTCGCGGTTGGTGGTGTTGCCCACCCCGACCCGCACCTACGGACGGTTCAGTCCGTGGGGCCGATTGGCTCGATACCGCAAGCAGTACGACGACGTCATCGGCCGACTCATCGACAAGGTCGAGGCCGACCCGGATTTCGACCAGCGCGACGACATCCTGGCGCTGCTGTTGCGCAGCACGTACGAAGACGGATCGGCCATGTCCCGCAAAGACATCGGCGACGAGCTGTTGACCCTGCTGGCCGCCGGGCACGAGACGACGGCGTCGACCCTGGGCTGGGCCTTCGAACGGATCAGCCGGCACCCGCACGTGCTGGCCGAGCTGGAGGCCGAGGCGGCCACCGACGGCAATGAGTACCGCCAGGCCACCATCCTCGAAGTCCAACGCAACCGCACCGTCATCGACTTCGCCGGCCGCCACGTCTACGCACCGTCGATTCGACTGGGGGAGTGGGAAATTCCCCGCGGGTACTCCGTGATCGTGGCGATCTCCCAGATCCAGGAAGCGGCCAAGGATTTCCCGAATCCCGACCGGTTCGACCCCCAGCGATTCCTCGGCAACCGGCCGGGCCTCGGCTGGATCCCCTACGGCGGCGGCACCCGACGCTGCGTCGGAGCGGTGTTCGCCAACGTCGAGATGGATGTGGTGTTGCGAACGGTGTTGCGGCACTTCGCGATCGAAACCACCACCGCGCCGGGGGAGAAAGTGCACTCCCGCGGGGTGGCCTACACCCCGAAATCCGGCGGTCGCATCGTGGTGCGCCGGCGGCCCACCCCGCTGGAAGTCTGAGCGGCTACCCCGTGGTCTGCCGCTTGGGAAGCTTCCACCCCGCGCGCGGGAAGTGGCACGTGTACCCGTTCGGGTAGTGCACCAGGTAGTCCTGATGCTCGGGCTCGGCCTCCCAGAAATCACTCGCCGGCGTCACCTCGGTGACCACCTTGCCCGGCCACAAACCCGAAGCATCCACATCGGCGATGGTGTCCAGGGCGACGCGTTTCTGCTCGTCGTCGAGGTAGAAGATCGCCGACCGGTAGCTGGTGCCCACGTCGTTGCCCTGCCGGTCCTTGGTGGACGGGTCATGGATCTGGAAGAAGAACTCCAGCAGTGCTCGGAAGTCCGTCTCGGCCGGGTCGTAGACGATCTCGACCGCTTCGGCATGTCCCGGGTGATTGCGGTATGTCGGATGGTCGTTACGGCCGCCGGTGTACCCCACCCGGGTCGAGATCACGCCGGGTTGCTTGCGGATGAGGTCCTGCATGCCCCAGAAGCAGCCGCCGGCCAGGATCGCTGTCGAATAGTTGCCCATACGTCCCATTGTGCTCCGCGCCGACTTTCTCGGCAGAGTCCTCGACAAAGCCTGGTAGAACGTGTTCTAGTTTTGGGGTGACGAGCAGGTCCTTCAGCCGCGATGAACTCGCCGCCGCCTTCGAGACGTTCGAGCAGACCGTGGATCGCGCCGCGCAGACCAAGAACTGGGACATCTGGGCGGACCACTACACCGTCGACGTCGACTACATCGAGCACGCCGTGGGCACCATGAAGGGCCGCGAACAGGTGCGGCCGTGGATCTGGAAGACCATGACCACCTTTCCCGGCAGCTACATGACGGCGTTCCCGTCGCTGTGGTCGGTGATCGACGAGCCGACCGGCCGGATCATCTGCGAACTGGACAACCCCATGCGCGACCCGGGCGACGGCACCATCATCAGCGCCACCAACATCTCGATCCTGACCTACGCCGGCGACGGCCTCTGGTCACGTCAGGAAGACGTCTACAACCCACTGCGATTCGCCTCCGCGGCCCGCAAGTGGTGCCGCAAAGCCGCCGAACTCGGCACGCTCACCGACGAGGCCGAGGCGTGGATGCAGAAGTTTGGAGGCTGAGCACGTGAGCGCGAAGCTCGTCACCGGAGCCAACGGATTCCTGGGCTCGCACGTACTACGGCAACTGGTCGGTGCCGACGACGGTTCCGAGATCCGGGCCATGGTGCGGCCGGGTGCCAACACGAGCGGGATCGACGACCTCGACGTCAGGCGGTTCGAGGGCGACGTCTTCGACACCGCGGCGCTGCGTGCGGCGATGACCGGCTGCGACGTCGTCTACCACTGCGTCGTCGACGCCCGCGGGTGGCTGCGCGACCCGGCACCGCTGTTCCGCACCAACGTCGAGGGCACCCGCAACGTCCTGGAGGTGACCGCCGGCGTCACGGGTCTACGCAAGTTCGTCTACACCAGCAGCTATGTCACCGTCGGACGGAAGCGGGGCAAGCGGTCGACCGAAGCCGATGTCGTCGATATCGCGAAGGTGACCCCGTACGTGCGCTCGCGGGTACAGGCCGAGGAATTGGTGCTGCACTACGCGCGTGAGCGCGGCCTGCCGGCCGTGGCGATGTGCGTCTCCACGACCTACGGCAGTGGCGACTGGGGTCGCACCCCGCACGGCGCGATCATCGCCGGCGCGGCGTTCGGCAAACTGCCGTTCGTGATGAGCGGCATCCACCTGGAGGCCGTCGGTATCGACGATGCGGCCAGGGCGCTGTTGTTGGCTGCCGACCGCGGCATACCCGGTGAGCGCTACCTGATTTCCGAGAAGATGATCAGCAACGCGGAGGTGGCCCGGCTGGCCGCCGAGGCCGCCGGCGTCGCGCCGCCGCAGCGCTCGATCCCGCTGCCGGTGTCCTACCTGCTGGCCGCCGCCGGCACGCTCAAGGGCGCATTGCGCGGCACCGACGAACGGCTCTCACTGGAATCCCTGCGGCTCATGCGGGCCGAAGCCGAACTCGACCATTCCAAGGCCGTGCGTGAACTCGGTTGGCAGCCAAGGCCGGTGGAGGAGTCGATCGCCGAGGCGGCGAAGTTCTGGGTCGGCCTGCGTGCGGCCAAACGCGCACAGCGGGGCAGCTGAACACCACGCCGTGCAGCGTTAAGCCACTGGGCGGCAAGCCCATTGCGGCCTAGCCTGGCGATATGACCGACAAGCTGAAAGTCGACCTCTCCGGTGCGCCGCAGACCATGCTGGCGACCTTTTACGCCAAGGCCCTCGACGCCGGGATGCCGAATCCGATCCTGGGCGACCGGCTGGCCAAGCAGATCGCCGATCGCATCGACTACGACTGGAGCCGCACCTCGATCACCGAGGCGACGTCACCGTCGGTGACCACCCGCAGCGCCCACTTCGACCGGTGGACCCGGCAGTTTCTGGCGGTGCACCCGGAAGCAGTGGTGCTGCATCTGGGCTGTGGACTGGACGGCCGGTTCTTCCGGTTGCAACCCGAGCCCGGTGTCGAGTGGTACGACGTCGACTATCCCGACGTCGCGCACCTACGCGAGCAGCTCTACCCCTCGGCCGAGCACTATCACGTCGTCGCCGCGTCGGTGACCGACCCGGCCTGGCTGCGGGACATCCCCGCCGACCGGCCGACGTTGATGCTCGGCGAAGGTCTCACGATGTACCTCACCGAAGCCGACGGAGTTGCCCTGCTGCGTCGTATTGTCGACGGATTCCCTTCTGGGGAACTGCAATTCGATGCCTTTAATACTCTGGGTGTCAAGTCCCAGTGGAGCAACACCGTGGTCCGGCGATCCGGGGCGAAACTCCACTGGGCGATCAACAGTGCCGAGGACATCCTGCGGGCAGTACCGGGCACGCGGTTACTGGCCCGCACATCGCCTTTCGACGATCCGGTGTTCAACACGCTGCCCTGGTACTACCGACTGATGCTCGCGGTGATGAAACCCGTTCCGGTGTTGCGGTACATGGCGCAGTATCACCGCTACGCGTTCTGACGCTCAGTCCCTCAAATCACCGACCGCTGTGGCGCACGGTGTTGTCCGCCTTCGGCACCATCGGCTTGGGATGGATCTGATCCAACCAGTCCAGGTGGTCCACACCGGAAGAGATGGTGACGGTGCTGGGGGCTGCGACATGAGCGGGCTCGGCGGCCTGGGCCGGTCCGGCCAGACCCAGGACGGCTGCGCTCAGTCCGCTTGCGGCGATGACGGCGAATCCGAACTTCTTCATATCCCTGCTTCTTCCTGTCTTGACCGGCGTCGGTTCTGGTGACCTTCGTGCCGGTATGACTGTCCAAACCGACTGGCCGGCCCGGCCATTTCCGGTGGCAGAAATTGAACCCCGATTGGCAGAAAGAAATATGTTCTGGGATATGCCCTGGCAGAATCCTGCGGTGCCCAAGACGGTGAACGGCAAGGTGTCCCACTGGTTCGACGAAATACCCGCGCCCCGCGCGGCCCTTCCCGGCGACCGCGACGCCGACGTGTGCATCGTCGGCGCCGGCTACACCGGATTGTGGACGGCCTATTACCTGGCCCAGGCCGAGCCATCGCTACGGATCACCGTGCTGGAGGCCCGTTTCGCGGGCTTCGGCGCCTCCGGTCGCAACGGCGGCTGGCTGTCCGGCCTGGCTCCCGGCGACCGGCACCGAATGGCCTCGCAGCATGGGAGGGAGCCGGTGCTGGCCTGGCAACGGGCACTGAACGACGCTGTCGATGAGGTCATCACGGTGGCGGACCGCGAAGGCATCGACGCCGGTGCGGTCAAGGGCGGGACCATGGAGATCGCGCGCAATCCCGCCCAGGCCGCCAGGCTGGCGGCTGCGGTGGCCGAAGAACGATCCTGGGGGCTGGATGTCACCGAGCTGACGAAAACCGAAGCAGCCGAACGTATTCGGTTCGACGGACTGGTTTCGGCTTACCACACCCCGCACTGTGCCCGCATTCAACCGGCCCGGCTCGTCCGCGGGCTGGCCGAAGCCGTCGAGCGGCTTGGTGTAACGATCTACGAGGACACCCCGGTCACGGCGATCGCCGGTGCGGTGTCCTCTTCGCGCGAGCGCTCATCGACGGCGTGCGCCGTCACCACCCGCGGTACGGTGCGGGCGCCGATCGTGCTGCGGGCCACTGAGGGGTTCACTCCTTCGCTTGCCCGGTTCCGCCGGACCTGGCTGCCGATGAACAGCTCGATGATCGCCACCGAACCGATCCCGGCGGCGCTGTGGGATGAAATCGGTTGGCACGGAAGGGAAACTGTGGGCGACAGCGCACACGGGTTCTTCTACGCGCAACGCACTGTCGATGACCGCATCGCGATCGGGGGTCGTAGCGTTCCCTACCGTTTCGCCTCACGCACCGACATCGACGGTCAGGTTCCGGCCCGCACCATCCGTCTGCTCACCGGCGTGCTGCACTCGATCCTGCCGCAGGTGCGCGATGTGCCGATCGCCCACGGGTGGTGCGGGGTTCTGGCCGTCCCACGGGACTGGCAGGCGGGCGTCTCGCTGGACCGGGCCAGCGGGCTGGGTTGGGCGGGCGGATACGTCGGACACGGGGTCACCGCAACCAATCTGGCCGGCCGCACCCTGGCCGATCTTGTGCTCGGGCGCGACACCCCGATCACCGAGCTGCCGTGGGTCGGTCACCGATCACGCAACTGGGAACCCGAACCGCTGCGCTGGCTCGGCGTGCGTGGCCTTTACGTCGCCTACCGACTGGCCGACCGACACGAGGCGCGGGGACGGGCGACGACGTCGCCGATCGCCCGTTTCGCCGACGTCATCACCCGCAAACCGCACTGACGTCGTTCGCCGATGTGCTGAGAAAGCGCTGTGGTTGTCGGTCGGTGGTGGCATAATCGAACATGTGTTCGATACTGATTCCGATGCCGCTCTCATCGACGCGATGAGCGCGGCGGCGCGGGCAGAATCCGCGGCGATCGCCGCGCGGCTGGCCGCCATCGGTGCGTTGGACACCCGCCGCGAACACGAACTGGCCGAGACGGTGTACTGGCGCACCGACCCGTTCGAAGCGGTCGCCGCCGAAATCTCGGCAGCGTTGAACATCAGCCGCCACCGCGCCGGTGAACAGATCCGCCACGCCCGCGTGTTGCGTGACCGGCTTCCCCAGGTGGCGGCCCTGTTCGCCTCCGGGGCCATCGACATGCGCATGGTGTTGGCCATCATCAACCGCACCGACACCGTCGACCCCACCGCCTGGGCCGCTGTCGACGAAGCCCTGGCCGCCCGCGCCGGAACCTGGATGCGGTTATCGAAACGCAAACTGCGTGACCGCATCGATCAATGGGTGGCCCGGCTGGACCCCAATGGTGAGCGCGTACCCCCGCAGATCGATGAGGGCCGGCATTTCAGCGTCGAGGCCGGCACCATCCCGGGCATGGCCACGGTGTGGGGCAATCTACGGGTCGGGGATGCCGCCGCCCTCGATCAACGCCTCGACGCCCTGGCCGCCACCGTCTGCCCTGATGATCCCCGCACACTGGATCAGCGCCGTGCTGATGCCGCCGGGGCGTTGGCCCGACTGCAAGACCACCTGCCGTGCCTGTGCCGCACCCCAGACTGCCCGGCAGCAGGCACCCGGGCTGCTGCCGATGCCGCGGTGGTGCACCTGCTGGCTGAGCAAGCCACCCTCGA